>JBDKGX010000022.1:0-31179 GCA_039797965.1 Pseudomonadota bacterium | reverse complement strand
TCATGCAAAGGTAGTCTCCAAAATTCGTACTACTAGCTGTGAAAAGGTCATGCCAGATTGTTTAGCCGCCATTGGTACTAAACTATGATCAGTCATTCCCGGATTAGTATTGACCTCAATCAACCATGGACGTCCTTTTGTATCTAACATCAGATCCACTCGCCCCCAACCCACACCACCTACCGTTTGGAAAGCACTTAATGCTAATTGTTGTAGACGCTCTTCAACAGCTGGCTCTAAACCGCAAGGGCAGTGATACTTCGTTTCATTAGAAATATACTTAGCATCATAGGTATAAAACTCGCCAGGTACTTCCACACGAATCAAAGGTAGCGGCTGATCAGCTAGTACTCCCGCAGTAAACTCCTGACCAGTAATCCATTGCTCAGCAATCACTACTGCACAACATTCGGCAGCTTTTTTATAAGCATCGGGTAATTCAGCAGCCTCTTTGACTTTAGTCATACCAATACTAGAGCCTTCTTTAACAGGCTTTACCATCAAAGGTAAACCTAATTCAGCTACCACTGAGTTAAAGTCAGTACTAGCATCCAGTACTCGATATTCTGGAGTAGGTAAACCCGTGCCCAACCATAAACGTTTGGTCACTAATTTATCCATACCAATAGCGGAGGCCATGACACCGCAACCTGTATAAGGAATGCCTAGTAACTCTAATGCCCCTTGAATGACACCATCTTCTCCCCCACGACCATGCATAATATTAAACACACGATCAAACTTACCCACCGTTAGGACATCAATAATCGTATTACGATCCGCGTCAATACCGTGGGCATCAACACCTGCATCCAATAAGCCCTTTAAAACTTGTGCACCACTTTTCAGTGAAACGGGGCGCTCAGCTGACCAACCACCGTATAACACAGCCACCTTACCAAAGCGTTTCTTATTATCATTCATTACCCTATACCCCTAAACTACTAGGTAGACTTTGTGCGAGAGCGCCAACACTACCCGCCCCTTGTGTGAGGATGACATCACCCTCTTTTAAAATATCTTTTAATACTGTGGGAACTTCATCAGCACCATTTACAAAGATCGGGTCAACCTTTCCTCTTGTACGAATGGCACGAGCTAGTGTGCGCCCATCTGCCCCAGCAATCGGCTCCTCACTAGCGGCATAGACATCCATTAGTACTAATACATCAGGTTCAGACAGTACTTGAGCAAAATCTTCGAATAAATCGCGGGTGCGAGTATAACGATGGGGCTGGAATACCAACACCAAACGACGATCAGGCCAGACATTACGGGCTGCCGCTAAGGTTACTGCCATTTCACGCGGATGATGACCATAATCATCTACTAGCGTTACTGTACCATTAGCCGTTTGAATATCGCCCGCGATTTGGAAGCGTCGCCCTACTCCTTGAAAATGCGCCAACGCCTGTAAAATAGCCGCTTCACTGATATCTAACTCCATGGCAATAGCCACAGCTGCCAAAGTATTTAATACATTGTGACGACCGGGAATATTCAGTACTACATCAAATTGACGTCCCGAACGACGACAATTCAGCGTAAAAAAGCTTTGTGTCCCTGCATAACGTACATTAGTGGCCTGAATCTCCGCATCCTCAGTGAACCCGTAAGTAATAATCGGGCGATTCACTCGTGGCAAAATATCACGCACATGTTCATCATCAACACACAATACCGCCAAACCATAAAAAGGTAGATGGTGTAAAAACTCAACGAAGGTATCTTTTAACTTGCTGAAATCACCACCATAAGTAGATAAGTGATCTGCATCAATATTAGTCACTACCGCAATCATCGGTTGTAAATGTAAAAAGGAGGCATCACTTTCATCAGCCTCTGCCACCAAGTACTCCCCCGTACCCAACCGTGAATTACTTGCTGAACTATTTAATTTACCGCCAATTACATAAGTGGGGTCTAGCCCCCCCTCAATCAGCAAGCTAGTCGTTAAACTGGTTGTAGTCGTTTTTCCATGAGTCCCTGCAATCGCAATCCCATGACGAAAACGCATCAGCTCCGCCAACATTTCTGCACGACGAATAATCGGAATCCGTTGTTTACGAGCGGCTATGATTTCTGGGTTTTGCTCGTTAATGGCAGTAGATACCACAATCACATCCGCCCCCTCGACTTGATGAGCGGCATGACCTTTAAACACTTTAACGCCTAATTTACGTAGGCGATCAGTCATAGCACTTTCAGCAGCATCCGAACCAGACACTTTGTATCCTAAATTGGCAACCACTTCTGCAATACCGCCCATACCCGCACCGCCGATACCAATAAAGTGTAGTTGCTTAATCCGTTTGCGGGTAAAATTTTGGCTGCCTAATTGCATGGTTGGTTAGCTCCTTCGAGAGTAAATGGATAATTTGCATAATGTGCACAGATAGCCGCTACTTGAGCAGTCGCATGAGGTTTGGCTAAAGCACGGGCACGTGTTGCCATCTCAATTAAAGCATCACGATGTTGACTAAAATAAGTTAATTTTTCTGCTAGTTGCTCAGCAGTCAGAGTACTTTGTGGCATCAAAAGCGCTGCTCCTGCATCACTTAAGTACTTGGCATTACCTGTTTGATGATCATCCACTGCGTGTGGATAAGGCACTAAAATCGCTGCTACCCCTGCCGATGCTAATTCTGCAACAGTTAAAGCACCCGCACGACAAATCACGACATCAGCCCACTCATAGGCTTTTGCCATATCTTCAATAAAGGGGAGTACTTTGCCCTGTACTTGAGCTTCTTGGTAATTTTTTTCAGCTTCAGCGCTATTTTTAGCCCCAGCTTGGTGCTGTATATCAGGACGTTGATCCATTGGCATCAGAGCCACTGCTTTAGGTACCGTTTGATTTAAAGCCTGTGCTCCTAAGCTGCCACCAATCACCAGTACTTTGAGTGGCTCATGACGACGCTTCTCTATTCGCACACTAGGGTCGGGTAATGCACCAATGTCACGACGCACTGGATTACCTACGACTTCGACCTTAGTACTGGGTTTGAAAGCAGAAGGAAACCCAGCTAACACTCGTTTACTAAACCGAGCTAATAATTTGTTAGTTAAACCTGCAACGGAATTTTGCTCATGAATAATCACAGGAATACCCATAACAGCGGCTACAAAACCACCAGGCCCTGCTACAAAGCCCCCCATGCCTAGTACTGCCGCAGGTTTGTGTTTGCGCATAATTTGAAAGGCTTGCCAACAGGCTTTAGTCAGCTTTACTGGAGCTAATAACAGTGGCTTAAGCCCTTTACCTCGTAAACCTGATACATTCAGCAAAGCTATTTCAATGCCCGTGGGTGGAATAATTTTAGACTCCAACCCTTGAGGAGTCCCCATCCAAATCACCGGAATCCCTTGAGCTTGTAAGTCACGAGCGACTGCTAACCCCGGATAAACATGCCCGCCCGTACCACCTGCTGTAATGAGAATCGGTTGTTTTGCCGTCATGATGCCTTAGACTCCGTTGTTTTTGTTAATTGACGTACGATTTTGGAGCGTGGTTTAGGCGTATTAGATTTGCGCTCAGCTACACCAAAGAGTGCTACTTGAGTCTCACGATGCACCCGCATGAGTAACGCCAATGCCATTAAAGTGATTAAAATGCTGCTCCCACCATAACTCATTAAGGGTAATGTCAAACCTTTAGGGGGTAATAAGGCTAAATTCACACCAATGTGCAAAATCACTTGGAAGCCCATCCAAAACCCTACCCCATAAGCCACATAAGCCCCGTAATGCTGACCACTTTTATCCGCTTGAAAACCGATATTAAACGCTCGAAAGACTAGCCATGCATAAAGGGCTAGTACGACCAACATACCGATGAAACCAAATTCTTCAGCCAGCACCGCAAAGATAAAATCATTATGGGCTTCAGGGAGATAAAATAGTTTTTGTACTCCACCACCTAACCCCGCGCCAAACCAACCACCATCACCAATCGCCATTAAAGCATGTACGGTTTGATAGCCTTTACCCTCCGCAAACTCCCATGGATTCATATAGGCTTCAATACGCGCCCCACGATAACCCATAAAAGCCGCTGGAATCATAAAGACCAAGGCACCACCGAATAAGACTGCCAATCGTTTTAAAGGCACACCACCTAAAAACAACAATACCAATCCCATACTGGTAATAATCACCGTAGCCCCAAAATCAGGCTCCAGCAGTAATAAAGCACCTACTAGCCCCAGTACACCTAATGGAATAATTAGCGGTTGATAAGAGGGAGAGCTAGCCAAATTTTTACCATGTCGCACTAAGTAGCCCGCTAAATAGAGCAACATAATCACTTTTATCAACTCAGATACTTGCAAAGAGAAAGGGCCAAAATCTAGCCAGCGTTTACTACCATTCACTGCTTTGCCAATTCCTGGAATCAGCACTAGTACTAATAAAATCAAAGCAACGGGCAATAGCTTGACCCCTAAGTCTTGCCAAAAACCTAAACGGACTTGATAGACCACTAAAGCTGCGCCAATACCTGCACCTAAAAATACTAACTGGCGATTTAAATAATAAAACTCATCTTGATATTGGCGAGCAGCGACCCACAAAGAGGCTGAAGCTAACATTACAATCCCAATAGCTAACAATGCCGTTACTGCCATGAGTAGCTCACGATCAACATAACGTGACCAATTCAAAGATTCCCAGTAGGCTAGCCAGCTATTGAGCCAGTTTTTCATGCAGGTAACTCCAATACCGCTTGCACGAACATATCCCCTCGATGTCCGTAATTTTTAAACATATCAAAGCTAGCACAAGCGGGAGAAAGCAATACATTGTCACCTGCTTGCGCTAATTTTGCGGCTTGTTGTACCGCCTCTGTCATTGAGGTTACAAATACATAAGGGCATCTACCCTCAGCCACCGCTGCAATTTTTAAACGATCTTCGCCCATTAAAATTAAAGCACGAGCCTTACGCTCAAGTACCTCACCTAGAGGGCTAAAATCCGCTCCTTTACCTTGCCCACCCGCAATTAATACCGTCTTATTTGGCATACCGGCTAAGGCTGCTAACGTAGCGCCTACATTAGTTCCTTTAGAGTCATCATAATAAGTTATCCCTTTGAGCTCGCGCACCCATTGTGTACGATGTGATAACCCTTTGAATTCTCTGATAGCCTTAAGCATAGCATCTAATGGCAAACCCAGCGCCTCGCCCAAGGCTAAAGACGCTAATGCATTGGCTGCATTGTGCAAACCGGGTAATTTCATTTGAGTCGTGGGCATGAGTAATTGGTCGCCTTTAGCCAACCAACTGACATGATCTAGTACTTTAATACCGTAATCATGAGGACTTTGGGGAGCGTCCAAACCAAACGTCACCCTCTGCCCCTCATAAGGCATAGCCATGACCAATGCATCATCACGGTTGAAAACCGCAACGTCACAACCTTGGTACACCACTTGTTTAGCTGCTGCATAGTCTGCATAGGAATCATAGCGATCCATATGATCTTCGCTAACATTCAATACGGTTGCTGCTTTAGCTTTTAAGGATTGGGTCGTTTCTAGCTGGAAACTACTCAGTTCCATTACGTAGACATCGGGTACAGGCTGATTCAAAAAATCCAAGGCTGGGGTACCTAAATTACCACCTGCATAAGCAGTCCAACCTGCCGCTTCAGCCATTAACCCCACTAAAGTCGTCACAGTACTTTTACCATTAGACCCTGTGATCGCAATAATCGGCGCTTTTGCTTCTTGTACAAATAACTCAATATCACCAATAACCTCAGCCCCTCGTTTAGCCGCCGCTTTAATAATGGGAGTACTGATCGCAATACCTGGGCTCACCACTAAGCAATCAGCCTCCGCAAAAAACTCTGACGTGAACTCACCAAATTCAGTTTGTACCTGTACACCTAAAGTACTCAGTGCTTCCTTACCTGGTGGGTCAATACGTGAATCAGCGACTTTAAAGTTAAGCCCTTTTGCAGCCAAATATTGCGCAACAGATAAACCTGTTTGTCCAAGCCCTACTACTAAAATCGAATGGTAATCAGTGATTGCTTTC
The DNA here is from genome assembly GCA_039797965.1 of Pseudomonadota bacterium. Lineage (GTDB taxonomy): Bacteria > Pseudomonadota > Gammaproteobacteria > Thiotrichales > Thiotrichaceae > Thiofilum. The sequence goes on along the minus strand of JBDKGX010000022.1, from coordinate 25,141 downwards.
ATTTTTATTCTCTAACGTACCTTTAAAGTGGCTAAACCAATCATGACTAGGACTACCGTAATAATCCAAAAACGCACAATCACGCGAGGCTCAGGCCAACCTTTTTTCTCATAGTGGTGGTGTAAAGGTGCCATACGGAAAATGCGTTTACCTTTAGTTAGCTTAAAATAACTGACCTGCATAATGACCGACAAGGCTTCTAATACGAATACACCGCCCATAATAGCCAACACTATTTCTTGGCGAACTAATACCGCCACAATACCTAATGCCGCCCCTAAAGCTAATGCACCAACATCACCCATAAATACTTGAGCAGGATAAGCGTTAAACCATAAAAACCCTAAGCCAGCGCCAAAAATAGCACTACAAAAAACCATTAACTCGCCCGCTCCTGCCACACGAGGAATACCTAAATAAGTCGCCATTGTAGCATTACCACTGACATAGGCGAATATACCCAAGCCACCTGCTACTAAAATCGTAGGCATAATCGCTAAACCATCTAAACCATCCGTAAGATTCACCGCATTACTAGCCCCTACAATCACCAAATATACCCATGGAATAAAAAGCAAACCCATTTGCCAATGAGCACCTTTTAATACGGGCAAAAATAAAGTCGTTTCTGTTGAAGTAGTCGCCGAAAAATACAAATAGAGCGCCGTTGATAAACCAATAAAACTTAAGCTTAAGTACTTTTGTTTAGCAGTTAGTCCTAAATTACGACGATTTTTAATTTTAATATAATCGTCCATCCATCCCACTAAACCAAAACCTAATGTAACAAACAGTACGACCCAAATATAACGATTACTTAAATCTGCCCACAGCAGTGTTGATACTGCGATAGCCAGAATAATCATCACCCCGCCCATCGTTGGAGTACCCGCCTTACTGTGCTGCTGAGTGACCTCCTCACGAATGTATTGCCCAATTTTCATTTGGGTCAACCAGCGGATCATTTTAGGTCCAGTCCATAATGCAATACCTAGCGCGGTTAATAAGCCCATAATTCCGCGCATAGTTAAATACTGAAACACATTAAAACCACTATAATAATGGCTTAAATACTCGAATAACCAAAATAACATTAATGCACCTCATCCAGTTGAGCTTGCATTAATGCAGCTACAACACGTTCCATTTTGGCCGAACGAGAGCCTTTTATTAAAATAACGGTATTATTATCTAATTGTTGAGCATCAATAGCTTCAAGCAATAATTCTAAATCGGTAAAGCCTGTATTAGGCGTACCAAACGCATGGCAAGCTTGAGTACTTTTACTACCTAAGCCATATAGCTGCTGAATACCTAATGATTTGGCTAATTGACCAATATGCTCATGCAATTGCACGCTATCAGCCCCTAATTCACCCATATCACCTAATATAAAGATTTTTCGACCCGATAAATCTGCCAGTACTTTTAAAGCAGCTTCCATTGAACTGGGATTAGCATTATAAGTATCATCAATTAACCAAGTACCTTGGGCTGTTCTAAATGAAGCTAATCGACCTTTAACAGGTTTTAACTGCTCTAAACCTTGCTTAATTTTATTGAGTGCAATACCCATTGCTAAGGCACCTGCAATAGCAGCTAAAGCATTTAAAGCATTATGCCGACCTAGTAAATTAAGCGTAACCTGTATAGACCCCTGAGGAGTACTCACCGCTAATTGATTACCTACTAAGTTACCTTTAATGTTAGCCGCATTAGTTAAACCAAAACTCAAAGTTTTGAAAGTACTGGTAATACTCTGCCAATAACTAAAGTACTCATCATCCGCATTTAAAATCGCAGTGCCATTAACGACTAATCCTTGGAAAATTTCGCCTTTAGCGCGAGCCACTCCAGCAATATCACCAAAACCTTCTAAGTGTGCAGCACCCGCATTATTTAAAACAGCAACATTGGGATTGACCAAGTGGGTTAAGTACTCGATTTCACCAAAGTGATTGGCTCCCATCTCAATAACAGCAAAATCATGCTCTGGGCGTAAGCGCAATAAGGTTAATGGCACACCTATGTCATTATTGAGATTGCCTTCAGTAGCTAAAGTATTACCCACTTGGCTTAAAATCGCAGTGAGCATTTCTTTTAGTGTCGTTTTACCGTTACTGCCTGTTAGTGCGATGACAGGCTTTTTAAAATCAGCTCGCCAACTGGCTGCTAAACGCCCCAACGCTAAACGAACATCATCGACTACTACCTGTGGTAAATCACAAGCCACTTCACGAGATACTAATGCTGCACTGGCTTTGCCCACGACCTGAGGCACAAAATCGTGTGCATCAAAACGTTCACCTTTTAGTGCTAAAAATAAATCACCGTTAGTTGCTGCACGAGAGTCACGTTGGATGATTTTAATAGCTACATCCTTGCCTACTAAACGACCATTACAACGCTTCGCAATCTCCGCTAAGGTCATCCAACTCATATTGGTTTCTCCTTTAGCGCTTGGGTAGCTTGAATACGATCATCAAAATCAATCGCGTGATCTTTAAATAGCTGCGTGGTTTCGTGACCTTTTCCCGCAATTAATACAGTATCGCCTGCCTGCGCTAATTGCATCGCTTGGCGAATGGCTTTAGCACGATCATGTTCAAATAGTACAGGTTGATTACTAGAGAATCCGGCACGAATATCATCAAAAATTTGGCTAGGTGACTCCGTACGAGGATTGTCATCAGTTACGATCACTTGATCAGCTAGTGTTGCTGCCGCAGTTGCCATTAAGGGGCGTTTACCACGATCACGATCACCGCCACAACCAAAAATACAAATGAGTTTATGTTGAGTATGAGTACGCACCGCTTTAAGTACTTGCCCTAATGCTCCCGGCGTATGCGCATAATCCACCACCGCTAAAATACCTGTCCCCTGATCAGCAACACGCTCCATACGACCGGGGACTACTTGGACTTGTGCTAGAGCATTTAAGGCATCTGTTAAACTAACGCCTTTCACTAGCAACACACCTAGAGCAGCTAATAAATTATGCAAATTAAACTGCCCCAACACTGGCGCATATAACTCACCCTCACCGTAAGGAGTCAGGACTTGAGCACGAATACCTTGATGATTAAAAACGGGATTAAAAGCAACAATCGTATTCTCAGGGTACTCGTCAGGCTCACCAATCCCATAGCCTAGTACACTTAAACCTTGAGCCTCTGCTTGCTCTAATAGATCATCACCAAAAGAGTCATCTAGGTTCACTACTATGTGTTTTAATGTAGACCATTCGAATAATTTGCGCTTAGCATCAGCATAAGCCTGTACCGAGCCATGATAGTCCAGATGATCACGCGTTAAATTAGTGAGTACGGCAACATCAAACTTCACACCATTGACCCGATCTTGATCGAGAGCATGTGAAGAAACTTCCATTGCTACGGCTTGAAAGCCTTGCTCTTTCAGACTCGCTAATCGTTTATGCACACTTGCCGCATCAGGCGTAGTATGAGTAGCTTTATCTAGTAAACCGGGTAAACCACTACCCAATGTGCCCAGTACAGCCGCTTTAGTACCTAGTACTTGTAAAGCTTCAGCCACAAAATGCGTGGTGGAAGTTTTGCCATCTGTACCCGTGATACCCACCATAAATAGGTTTTCCGAAGGCGAACTGTATAGTTGTTTAGCTATTAAACCTAAACGCTCACGCAGATGGGGTACAGCAATAACGGGTACTGCTAAATCGGGTACTGAAATACCCTCTTTAGGCTCCATTAAAATGGCTACAGCACCTGCATTAATGGCTACTGAAGCAAACTCAATGCCATGGTGTTGAGTACCTTGTAAGGCTACAAATGCCATACCCTTTTGAATATGTTTAGTATCTACTGCTAGCCCATTAATCGCTACGGGAGGAGCATTTGCTACCCAATCGCCTAATAAAGTGGTAAGGGTACTAGTTATCATGTTTCACCCGCTTTGCCCCCTGATGGTGTTATTTGTTCAGCTTGTTTGATATCTGGTAAATTATCTGGTGCTATATCCAATAGCCTGAGCGACTCTGCCATCACCTTGGCAAATACGGGAGCCGCTGCTCGACCACCACTGTCATCAATTTTTGGTTCGTCTATTTGTACGGCGACTACTAGGCGTGGCTTACTGGCTGGCGCTACCCCAATAAAACTGGTCATATATTTATCATTACGGTACTTGCCGTTAATGTATTTGTAGGCTGTACCTGTTTTACCTGCGATTCGATAGCCTTCAATTTCGGCTCGTTGTCCTGTGCCCCCAGTTTGGACGACCGCCTCCATCATGTTGACTACCGATTTAGCCGTGTCAGGACTAAGTACTTGTTGACCATTGATAGGCTTATCAACTTTATAAATACTGATGGGATACATCATGCCTTGCGCTGCTAAAGGCGAATAGGCATGGGTTAATTGCAGTAAACTGGTAGACAAACCGTAACCATAGCCATGTGAGGCACGATCTACTTGCCCCCACTCGACATAGTTACTCAACTTTCCCTCTGTTTCTCCAATCAAACCAGAGTCAGTCACACGACCAAATCCAACCCGATTGAGAAACATCCAATGATCACGAGGATTCATCAACAGCGCTAAACGACTGGCTCCTACGTTACTCGACTTTGCCAAAATCTGTGCTAAAGGCAAAACACCGTAATTAGTAGGATCCTGAACTTTATATTTACCAAAATTAATATGACCAGGAGATGTATCAATCTCAACATCAGGTCGTATCACGCCTGCTTCTAATGCCGCCGCTACAGTCAAAGGCTTTAGGGTCGATCCTGGCTCAAACTTATCAGTCACTGCCCTATTACGATAATTAGCCGGATCTAACTCTTTGCGATTATTAGGATTAAAGGATGGATAGTTCGTCATCGCCAGTACTTCGCCAGTATGCGCATCCATCACAACTACAGAGCCAGCTTTGGCTTTTAGTTGTACTACTTGAGCTAATAAAGCTTTATAAGCTAAATATTGAATACGTCGATCAATGCTCAATTGCACAACTTGCCCCGGCACCATATCTTCAATACGATCCACGTCCTCTACTGAACGCCGTTTACCATCCAGTACGACCCGTTTGCGACCATTTTTACCTGCCAAGGTATCGTTTTTAATACGTTCAATGCCCTCAATACCCACGCCATCAATATTGGTCATGCCAACCAAATGACCTGCCGTTTCTGTCATAGGATAAAAACGTCGATACTCTTGAGTACTGCCTGCACCTTCAATATCTAGCGCTAGAAAAGCTTCTGAAACTTCTGGTGAGAGTAAACGTCCTAAGTAATAGAATTTTTTATCTTTAGCTTCATCAAGACGTTTAAGTAAATCGCCAGGCTCTAACTCTAACTCTTGCTCAATATCAGCCAATGCTTTTTCTAAGCGCTGAAAACGCATACCCGCTAACTCTAAGGCTTTAGCCTTTTCCTCATCAGCGTTACCTTTGCGAGAGTCCGCTACTTGTAGAGCTTGCTCGTAATCTTTACGCCACTGCGCTCGTGTTTCGAGTAGCTTACTAGGATTACACCACAGCGACTCTACTGGCGAGCTAATGGCTAATGGATCACCATTACGGTCAACAATCATACCACGAGATGCTGGAATTTTAACCACACTAGTCTGCCGTTTGTCGGCTTGTTCCTGTAGCCAATCACGCTGGTAGACTTCTAGCCATATAGCCCGCAGCAGTAATACACCAATTAAGGTTAACAACGCTAACATGAGCAAAAAGCGGCGCCCTTGAAAAATAGGTGATGCGGTTTTGCGACGCTTCATTCGCGAATTACCCCAATTTCTTGAGTAGTCGGTTTATGCATCTTCAACCCTTCCTTGGCACGCTGCTCAATACGTAGTTGATGAAGTTGAGTACTTTGCTCAAGTTTAAGACGACTCCAATCAGAGTTTAAGCGATCTCGTTCCTTTTCTAAGGTTTGTAATTGCATAAAGAGTTGTCTTGCTTGGTGGCGATTGGTCACGGTTAAAATAGCCATACCAATCACAGCTACATATAAAAACACTACGCCGAACCATTGCCAACGCTCCATGGCTTTATTTACCTCACTCGTTCAGCAATACGCAATAAAGCGCTGCGAGACCGTATATTAGCGGCAACCTCTTGGTCACTAGCTTTTACGGCCTTACTAACCAGCTTTAAAGGAGCAAGTTCACTAACATCATCCATAATGGGTAAACCTTTGGGTAAACGCTTGGGGGTGGAGTACTCGCGCATGAATTGTTTCACTAATCGATCTTCTAAAGAGTGAAAACTAATGATGGATAAGCGCCCGCCTAATGCCAAGTACTTTAATGATTTTAGTAGGCAAACTTCAACATCTTGTAGCTCTTCATTAATTTTAATGCGAATGGCTTGAAAGCTACGCGTGGCTGGGTTTTTACCATGCTCATGTCGAGGCATAGCCTGAGCAATGAGTTCAGCGAGTTGTAAAGTGGTCTGGATGGGTTTAGTAGAACGTGTTTGCGCGATTTTACGAGCAATCTGGCGTGAAAAACGTTCTTCACCATAACGCCACAATACTTCAGCAATTTCAGCTTCTGGAGCAGTATTCACCCATTCGGCGGCGCTGATGCCTTGCTCTGGATTCATACGCATATCTAAAGCACCATTACGCATAAAGCTAAAACCACGCTCCGCATCATCTAATTGAGGTGAAGATACGCCAAGATCTAGCAATAATCCGTCAATACCCTGCTCTAATGAGAAAGCATTAAGTGCTTGATCAAAATCCTTAAAGGAGCCATGCCAAACGTAGACACGTGGATCATGAACATAAGTACTTTTAGCATGTTGGATAGCTACAGGGTCTTTATCAATGACAATGAGTTTGCCATCCGTGCCTAATGATTGTAGTAATAAAGTAGAATGCCCGCCTCGACCATAGGTTCCATCGATATAAAGACCATTAGGTTTAATGGCTAGGGCTGCGACGGCTTCATGTAAAAGCACGCTGTCATGTGTAAATGATGAAGTCATCATGTAAATAAAGTTACTCGCCCCATAGGATATCAACAGGAATTGTCCTCATTGACATTCACTAGTTAATGAAAAGTACTAGTACTGATTATTATGTCTGTTGCGAATCTTAAAATAATAGACTCTAAAAACAGCAACGTGAGGGAGGAAGATACTAATATAAGAAGATGACTAGCATTAAAGAGGGTTTCAGTCATTAATAGAATTTATTGACTTTTAGTACTCGCGCAACACAGCTATCATCCTTGAAATTCTGCTTAGTAGCTCTACAACTTCACTGGAGTGGGCATGTTAGAAACTCGCTATAAGAGTGTCAATGTTAAAACTTATATTTATTACAACATTTGCACTACGGTAGTGCTTTGATATTTAGAGTTTATACCAATAAATAAACTAATTGATAAAAAATAATCGAGTTGATCTATAAGCCGGGTTCTGTCGTGGACAATCATTCATCTAGGATTATAGTCACCCATAATCTCAAGCAACCTACCCGGATACAGTGCGGGTCACACCAATGTATCCCTATTTGGTTTTGCTCCAGACGGGGTTTGCCCTGCCACTTCTGTTACCAGAAGCGCGGTGCGCTCTTACCGCACCATTTCACCCTTACCTAAAATACAAGTACTTTAGGCGGTATATTTTCTGTGGCACTTTCCGTCGGCTCACGCCGCCCAGACGTTATCTGGCGTCTTACCCTATGGAGCCCGGACTTTCCTCTCTTCTTGCGAACAGCGATCATCCAATCAACTCGATAGGCGCTTTATAACAGAAAACCTTTTCATTTGCCTACTCTTTATTATCACCTTTTGCAGGTTTTGGCAGCTGTACAGGTACTTTTAACAGCTCATCCAAGCCCGTTAAAAAGCGCATTAAATCCGCATAATCCTGACTGACGCCTACTAGCTTGGTTTTAATCAATAGCGCAGGTATTTCGGCTTCCCAGTAATTATTGAGAGGAAACCGTTTGACCTTAGGAAAACTACTTAACACCGTTAAAGATTCAACTTTTTCGATATCCGCTTTTCTAAAAAGGGTTTTTGAATCACGCAACCATGCGTAATCCGCTAAACGACTATAAAGTTGCACATCACTGTCATCACTGGGAGCAGCTGGTTCTAGAAATCCCCAATGACTAGAACTGGTATACGCATCAGGCAATACAATACCCGGCATCCAGACTAGTACTCGATCATTTTGACGTTCATCCCGTGCTAATTGGCTAACATGCGACTCTGTAGCAGCCATGATAGTTTCAGATAGTGTTTGAGCATGATGAATAAATACCACCAATTCTAAGGCTAATGTTTTCTGTGTTTTTGTTTCTTCATGTAAACGTTGTGCCAGCTCAATAATACCTGCTAAGGCTTTCGCGCCATCCCATGACGGTTGAGTAGAAACTACATGATGCATCACCAAAATTAAGCGGGGGGAGGCAATGGGAAACTCTGCATTAGAGTCATCTACCTTGACTTTACCAATTTGCAAATTGACTTGATGCAAGCCTGCACTATAGCCTTTGGATTCTATTACCCCAAAACTTTCAAGTTGCTTCGATAAATAATCGGCTGTCTGAATAATAACATTGTCTTCTGCTTCTGATAACTCACCTTTAAAACCACCTAAAGCCATCATATTTGTTTCTAATTTCTGCGGATCTAAACGTAATAAGGTCAAACTAGAAGTTGGTGGTATAATAGGTTGAGTAATAACAGCCCAGATTAATAAGGCTACAATCATAAAGGCAAAAATTAATTCTTGGGTGCGACGCGCCATCCAACTGAACAAATTATATACTCCTTACCAAAAATTAGGGGGTTTGTGCTGACTAGCACCTCAGACGGTTGCTCATGTATATGCCAAAGTACTGGAACCTTTCAATAGGTTTTCGTGTTAAATGCCTATCTAAGAGCTGAACTGCCACATAAACAGCATTTCTGGTAAGCTACTATCTATGGATCAAAGTCTCTCAATCACTCTTACATTAGAAGGCGGTCTCGCCAATTTCTATTTGACCGTGCAGGATCATTATAATAGTCCTTCGCAAGCCTTTAGTGCGCCCTTAGACTTTATAGATCTTGATGCTTTAGTACGTAGTGTCCAAAACAGTGGGGACTATTGGCTCATTACAGCGAATCCCGATAATCCTCATAGTGCTTTAAATTCACCCATTTATATTCGTCATCAAGAGGGTAAAGTCTTCTGGGATATCGTCTACGAAGACTATCAAATGTTTTTTAATATTGAGCTCGAAGAAGTCGATGAGACTAATGGTGACGAAAATCTCATCACTCTCACTTTTGACCAGTTTCAATATGTTAGTGCTTTATATCAAGGGTTTTTACTGAGTCAGCAAGTGGAAGTGGTGACTTTCGACTATGCAGCCAGTGAGCATGAAACCCCATCAATGTCAGAGCAATTAGCGACCCATATCCCTACCTTACGTGCTTATTGGCAAAAATATGGTAAAACCGAGGGGCGCATTAAACACGGTCAACCTACTCTAAGTTATGATTTTTTTGCTCGTGAAGCAGAGACCCTGTGGTTACAAGATATCTTGGATAGTTTAGAAGCTAATCACTCTGGAACGATTATGGAAAATCTAGATGCCTATCTAGATTCCCTACCTGAATCCATTCAAACTCAAATAGAAAAAAATGGTCAGCCCTTAGCCCAAGCACTCAATCATCGCTGGACTATGTTAGTTAATTCGCTAACCGAGGAAGAATCTGAAGCTTTAGAGCAAGGTGAAACCACCGAACGCTTTCCTAATAGCTTAAAGTTGCGTCTTATGCGTGAATTTTTAGCGGGTAATCCCTCTGTATTATTAGGACACCACCCCAACCCACCTAGCACTCAACGTGATACTAATGTGGTGGAACTCAATCAGTGGCGAACGCAAAAGCAAAACACGGTTGATAACTCTGAAGATGATCAAACCCCTGTCAAATAAAGTACTTGAAGTACTTTATTTCGGTTGTAAGGTAAAAGTACTCCCTACTAACCCCAGCCCCTTAATAAAATCCTCACATAGCACAGCCCAAATAATTAAAGGCGCTATCATAGGAATAAATAGAAACCCCACTTGATAGAGCAATGCAACACTATCAAGCGCTAAAGGTGACCAGTGTATAACTGTACTACCTAGTCCAAATACTACTGCTTTTAAAATAGCTACTAACAAAATCACACACTGTACCAAACTCATTATAATAAAACTTATTAAGAGTTTGAGTACTTTGTCACTCGTAGAGCTAGCCAAAATAAGCGCCAACAAAAAAGGTAATCCATAACTGAAACTCAATGGATTCAGAGTAAAGCCCGCCGCTTCAGTAATAGGAGGTGTCACCATTTCCCCTACCGCATTTAAGCCATAATGGCTAGCCACTATCACCGTAGTACTTTGTAGTTTTACCCACATCACCACATCTGCCATTACCCACTGAAAGAAGTTTTGAGCAACTGCCACCATAGGAGCTAGATGTAGAGGGGCAAACCCATACCACAATACAAACATAGGAATCAGATAGAGCAGTACTTTAAGAATAAAGAGAGGTAAAGTTTTAGCACTCATACCACCTCTCCCTGAGCCGACACATTTTTAGGTAAGTACCGCACCCAAAGCAAAAACACAATCAAAGCATCTAACATGATAAGTACTTGCCAAACATATAGATGTGCCCACTCAAACCAAACCTCATTCCACAAGCCCAGATAGAATAGACTAATAATACGCACAATATTAAGTACTTGAATCGCTAAGATGCCCCACACTAATCCTTTTAAACGCTGCAACCAAGTGGCAGGAAATACCACCATAGCCGCTATTAAAATAATCATCGCCTCTACACCGTTACAGCCAGGCTCAATGGAAATAGCAAAAGGTTGTAAAGTACTAGCAATAACTTTACCTGAGGTAGTAACCTGTGCATCTAATAAACGCAAAATCCCAGCACTAAGCCAAGCTAAAAAACTTGTCCAAGGTAACACCACATAGGCTTGTGTTATCGCCAGCATTTCAAGGCTAAATAGCAATATTTGTAAGGCTAAAAAGCCCACTAAAAAACGCCCCACACCAACCCCCAGTACAGTGATCTAACTAATATTATTTTTATAAATGAATAAGGGCAGCGTACCAAACTCAACTCAGAGCTGCAATGTAACCTCGTCTAGTGCTTGTAACATCTGTTGAGCTGATGGAAAGCGGCTCTCTGGTATTTTAGCCATTAGTTTTTGCAGCAAAGGCTGAAATAATACTAAGGAGTCTGGCAGCTTAGGGATTGGTGCTAACATATGCTTACGCAAAATCAGGTCTAACGACCCACCTTGATAGGGCTTTTGCCCCGTTAGCATCTCATAAAACAAGATACCTAACGCATACAAATCTGCCTGATGATCCAAAGGGTCACCCATAATCAATTCAGGGCTAACATAATAGGGTGTACCATATATCTCGCTCTCGCCTAAAGCTCCCGCCTCACGGAGCAATTGCCCATCCAAACCAAAATCTAGTAACACGGGCTGATTATCCGCACGGATAATAATATTAGATGACTTTAAATCGCCATGAACAATCCCAGCCTCATGAAGCACCCCCACCGCCTCAACAATGCCTTTATACCACTGCAAGCGTAGTTTCAAATCCGGTAATGGCTCATCCCATAGCCAATCTTTTAAGGTGATGCCATCGACATACTCCATCACCACATAAACCCCTGAAGTACTCGCTTGTGCATCAACGATACGTACTACGCCTTCATGTCGTAATGCTTTTAGCTTCGCTACTAAGGCTAAGAAACTGTCAAAATGATGCGGGGCTAGTAGTTGAGTATCCAGCTTAAAATGTTTTACGACGTGATCTGTTTGTTTGGCTTCGACTCTAAATAAAACAGCGCCTTCACTACGGTGAAGCATCTCCAAAGGTTGACCTAGCTCTTTGTTAATGCTCAGCCATGGGTAGCGATTCAAAATATTTTGAACCTCTAATAGCTCCTCCAAACAAGTTTCAAACTGCAATGCGGTAGTATTAGAGGGTAAATAGTAATCCACCCCTAAATGTGACGCCTTAGCCTGCGATTCATCAACCAAAGCAATTACCAAAGGTTTATTATTAGAGTGGGCGGGAGGCAGAGTCCACTGCAATTGGCTCAATATCACACCGCTCAAAACTACCAACCGATAAGAATTATGTAGCGGAATAAAAACACAGTCTTTAGTTTCGCTCGCAAGTACTATACGTTTTAGATGGTGCTCGAAATAACGTCGTAACACCAATTCCAAATCTAAACGAATGGGAATACAAGACTCAATCAGCAAGCATCTATCAAAGCTTGGTTCATTTACTGGCTCTAGTTCATAACTTATCGGTTTTGGCTGCATGTTTAGTCCCCCACACACTTTTGACTATGTTAGCTTTTTGTCTACAACTGACCCTTAATTGCCCCAATAATTGTGGCGAAATTTATTCTTTAGTTAACTCTCTCGGATTCTAGATCAGAAAAAGCTAATTTGCAGGGCAAATCAAGTAAAAGTTACATTGTTTCATATTAGAGCGAAGATTTTTAACTTTAAGTTTGGTAATAATCCACACAGTAAAAATTTCCACTCAGAGTTATTATATTTTTCTAAGATATTATTTAATTTAGTAAATTTAAAAATTGATCGCAAAAAAGTCAGATTATTTGCAATCTCTTTGAACTAGATTGACAAGCCTTACATTATTGATAATAATCGCGCGCTTTCTTGTCATTTAAACTAGTGCACAGTTATGATGCACTGGTTGACATCCTTGCTTCATCACCCTAGTGAGAGGCTACTAACATCCATAAGGAGACTCAATGAGACACTATGAAGTGGTTTTTCTGGTGCATCCTGACCAGAGCGAACAAGTGCCTGCAATGATTGAACGTTATCGTACATTGGTAACGGATAACGGTGGGCAAGTACACCGCTTAGAAGATTGGGGTCGCCGTCAACTGGCTTACCCTATCAATAAAGTTCACAAAGCACATTATGTAATGATGAACATTGAATGTAATGCAGAAACTCTTGCTGAGTTAGAAAGCATTTTCCGCTTCAATGACGCCATTATTCGTACTATGGTTATCCGTCGTGACACTGCTATTACTGAACCTTCTCCTCTGAAGAAAGACGGTGATAAACCTGCACGTCCAGCCCGTCGTATTATCGATGAAGCTGATGATCTGTTAGACGATTCTGAAGAAGACGATCAAGACTAAGGTTTAAGGAGTACTCCATGTCACGTTATTTCCGCCGCAAAAAATACTGCCGCTTTACTGCTGAAGGTATTACCGAGATCGATTACAAAGATTTAGATACCTTAAAAGGTTTCATTACTGAAACGGGCAAAATCGTACCTAGCCGTATCACTGGCACTAAAGTGATTTACCAACGTCAATTAGCAACAGCTATTAAGCGTGCTCGTTATTTAGCGTTACTGGCTTATACAGACCAACATAAATAATTGTAGGTTGTGTAAAGGCACTCACGAGTATTTGCCCTATGGCCTCATTTATAATGTCCAGTCGGTGGCATGCGATATTATTTACGCTAGCCATTACCTTGATGTCATTAGCTTTACCCCCTATTGGGATTTTTGCTAATGCCGCTGTGGCTTTAGTGACATTACGTTTGGGAGCAAAGCAGGGGTTGTTAATTGCTATACCTGTGTCGATTGGTGTAGCAATTATCATAATGGTGCTTAAAGGTGATGCATTAGTTGGATTACTATCAGGTCTGATTAGCTGGTTACCTATTATTTTATTAGGTGCAATATTGGAGCGTACCGTGTCATGGACACAAGTACTACAATATTTATTCCTAATGCTAGTAGGTTTAATAATCCTGTTTCATTTAGTAGTGGGCAATCCTGCTGCTTTATGGGAACAGTGGATTAACTCGGCTTTAGATTACTTGCCTTTTGCTGATCAAAAAACCTTGCTTGAACCTACCATTAAAGAAAGTGCTATTTACATGACTGGCGCAATAGCTGCCCTAATGGGTGTGCATTGGATTGTATCATTAATGCTAGGACGCCATTGGCAAGCTCAACTTTATAATCCTGGTGGTTTTCACCAAGAGTTACGCTCAATACGCATGGGTAAACCCTTCGCTTTATTAATGCTCATATTAATAGGAGCGAGGTTATTAACTGATAATGCATTATTGACCGATATAATTTTAGTGGGTTTAGCCCTATTTATGTTTGCAGGTTTATCCTTAATTCATTATGTAGCAAAAGCTAGAAACTTAGGTATTGGCTGGTTAATAGGATTATATCTAATGCTGATTCTATTTACTCCCCCTGTAGTTTTACTCTTAGCTACTTTAGGCATTATGGATAGCCAAGCTGATTTTCGTAGCTTCATTAATGAGCGTAAGCCCAACATTTAGATTGACAGAGTAGTATTACTACTCTGAACCATAAAGGTGATTACGATGGAAGTTATTCTTCTACAAAAAGTTGAAAACTTGGGTACTTTAGGCGGTATCGTCTCTGTACGTCCAGGTTATGCACGTAACTATTTAATTCCTACTGGTCGCGCAAAAATGGCGACTAAACAAAATCTTGCTGATTTCGAGCAAAAACGTGCTGAATTAGAAAAAGCGGCGGCAGACACATTAGCAGCAGCTCAAGCTCGTGCAGCTCAACTACAAGATATGGTGTTTACTGTTAAGGCTAATGTAGGTAGCGAAGGTAAATTATTCGGTTCTGTATCTAACATCGAAGTGGCTGAGGCTATTCAAGCAGCAGGCATGGAAATTGAACGTCGTGAAATTCGTATGCCTGTAGGTCATATTCGTAGTCTTGGTGAATACGAAGTGGGTGTACATTTACACACTGACGTTAATGCCACTATTAAAGTTGTGGTTGAAGCTGAATAATTCTGCTTTCAACTAGGCTGAACTGGCAACAAGGTAGGCTCGTAAAAAATCACTATGGGTCTACCAGTTGTCAATCTCGCGATCTGCCTTTAATCTTTTACAGCGTAATTAGAGTAGTCCTACCATGGCAGATACGTACGAATCACTTAAAATTCCTCCTCATTCTATTGAAGCAGAGCAATCCGTACTCGGTGGCTTGATGCTGGATAATGATGCTTGGGACTTGGTAGCTGATAAAGTTAATGCTGATGATTTTTATCGTCATGATCATCGGGCGATTTTCCGAGCTATCAATCATTTAGCAGAAAATGCTAAACCTTTAGACATTGTTACTCTCTCTGAATGGCTTAAGCAAAATAATCAATTACAAGATGCGGGTGGTATCGCTTATTTAGCCATTTTAGCCAAAGATACGCCTAGTGCTGCCAATATTCGTGCTTATGCCGAAATCGTTCGTGAAAAATCTATTTTGCGCCAATTAATTGGCGTAGGCACTGATATCGCTGACAATGCCTTCAATCCTCAAGGACGTACGAGTAAAGATCTGCTAGACGAGGCTGAGAAAAAGGTATTTAGCATTGCAGAGCAAGGTACTCGTCAAACACAGGCATTCCGCCCTATTCAAAAACTAATAAAAAGTACCCTCGCCCATATTGAAACCCTCAGTAAACTTGACTCTACCATCACGGGTGTCTCCACAGGTTACACTCAGCTAGATGAAATGACCTCTGGTCTACAAAAAGGCGACTTAATTATCGTAGCAGGTCGCCCCTCCATGGGTAAAACTACGTTTTCTATGAACATTGCTGAATATGCTGCTGCTTACTTAAAGCTTCCAGTAGCCATATTCAGTATGGAAATGCCTGCTGAGCAACTTACCCTACGTATGCTTTCTTCAATGGGGCGTGTGGATCAACATCGAGTACGTACAGGTAAACTAACCGACGAAGATTGGCCACGTATTGCAACGGCTGTACGTATTTTTGCTGATGTGCCTATGTTTATTGATGATAGTCCAGGGCTTTCTCCTACCGAAGTACGCGCTCGGGCACGGCGGTTGGTACGTGAACATGGGCAATTAGGTTTAATCGTTTTAGACTACCTACAGTTGATGCAAACAGGCGGCAGTGAAAATCGTACCGCAGAGGTTTCTGAAATCTCTCGCTCATTAAAAGCCTTGGCAAAAGAGTTAAGTGTACCTATTATTGTATTGTCCCAGCTCAATCGTAGTTTAGAACAACGTCCTAATAAACGCCCTATCATGTCGGATTTGCGTGAATCCGGTGCGATCGAGCAAGATGCTGATATGATTATCTTTATTTACCGTGATGAGGTCTACAATGCTGACTCTCCGGATAAAGGCACAGCTGAGATTATTATAGCCAAACAGCGTAATGGCCCTATTGGAACAACCCGCCTTACCTTCTTAGGGCAATATACGCGGTTTGACAATTACGCGCCCGAAACTTACGCACAAGGTTTTGAGTAATCCAGTATAACTATGGATTACTTTATAAGGGCTAATATAATCTAATCACTTTAGGTTTCATAATTAGCGCAACGGAGATTTGCCATGTCGCGTGGTAGAACGCTAATCAGGCTACGCAGCCGCCAAGAGCAAATGCGTCAACGTTTATTGATGATAGGGATTCCATTATTAACGATTGGTAGTAGCTTAATCTGGTACTTTAGTCGACCCGCTATTACTCAAACTGAGATACCACCCGCAGTCAGCTCCACGCCATTAGTAGCCACGAGTAAACCTGCCGATACCCCCTTACCTGCAGAACGGCAGGATTCGCCTCCAGCAATACCACAAGAGCCTAATGCTACTGTAGCCACATCCGATACTAATACTACACCTGTACCTTTAGTCACTAGCGCGTCAGCCAGTGTAACTACTCCCAGTCCTATTAACCCTATCTCTCCTAGTACTTTAGTAGCCAACTCGGTAAACGATACACCCGCACCAACAGCCAATACTTCACTAACTGCACCGCTCGCTGCTTTACCAAAACCTCTTGAAAATACACCCGCACCGACAGAAGTGCTACCCAACAACCCTACCTTAAACAATACCAATATTGCATCGACCGACAAAACCAAACCATCTACTCCCGAAAGCCCTAAAGCAGCTACACCACTCTTAACACCTACCGCTGCTTTACCTCAGACAGAGGTAAGTTTAGTAAACGAGCCAAAAGTACCTAAAGTAGAAAATACGCCTAAGGCAACCACACCTACAGTGGTGATTAATGCCAGTACTCGCGGTGATACTAATACACCTACTAGTAAAGTCTCCTCTTCGACCTTAATGGCTTTAACTGGTGGTATTCCTGTAGGCTCGGCTCAAGTCCATGCTACTCCTGCTGAAGTGCCTACTAGTGCAATCACAAACCCAACGCGTCAAGACGCGAACGTATCCACAGAGACATCATCTAAAGGAGCTGGCTGGATTTATGCAGGTCAATTTACTAATGGAGTGTGGACACAAAGAGGTTTAGTCATCGGCAACCAACTCCCTGTACAAGGACAGCGCTATCAATTAGCCGCCGGAGCTAAACTCCGTGATACCCCACCCGGACGGCGCGTGAGTGGTAACTTAGGTGAGGCAGTAGGATTCCTTAACTCTGGACAATCCGTACAAATTGTTCAAGTCAAAAACTCAGGTAATACGGGACACATTTGGTTACAAATAGCCCGTTAACTCACAACTCTCATAAATAGATTGAGTACTTGTTTTAAGTACTCAATATAACATCTTTTTTGCAAAATGCTGTGGCAAGATAATTAGCTAACTCAGCAGCTTTGTTGTCATACCAATGAATTTTAAAAATCTTAGTATTCGCACTAAATTATTTATCGCCTTCTTATTAGCGTGTTTATTATCGTTAAGTGCGGTCATACTTATTTTTAAGTACACCTTTAATGATGCATTCCTGAATTATTTAGAACAACAAGATAAAGCCCAACTAGATCGTTTTGAACAGGCTTTATTGGAGCATTATGCTACTCAACTGAGCTGGGAAACTTTACGTAATAATTTTGGTAGTATCGCGCCCTTTTTACTTAAAGATCAACAGCGTTTGGAATCGCCAGAACTTATGGAGGAAACGTTATTTCGTCCACCACCCCGCGAGCACGGTTCCCATGGGAGTGGACGTCCGCCTTTTTTAGGACGGGGTGGTAAATTTTTAGGACGTCTTTTAATATTGGATCAGAATCGCCAAGTAGTTTTTAATAGACGTCTTGATGGTCAGCTACCTGAAATAGAACGTGCTTTATATTATCAAGGTCAAGTGATTGGCTATTTAGGTTTATATCGTGGTCCCATGCTGTCTAATCAAGTTGATCGCGAATTTGCACATCGCTTGGATTATCTTATTTGGCTAGCAGCGATTGCCTCACTGCTGACTACCGCTATTTTTTCATTCCTATTAGCGCGTTTATTGGTTAAGCCTATTGAGCAATTACGGCAAGCTACTGCCTTGCTTACTGACGGACATTATGGGCTGCAAATGACGGTTAAAAGCCAAGATGAACTAGGCAATCTTATTAGTGACTTTAATCAGTTATCTAGTCGTTTAAAAGAAAATGAGGGCGCGCGCAAGCAATGGATTATGGATATTGCTCATGAACTACG
Organism: Pseudomonadota bacterium; assembly: GCA_039797965.1. Lineage (GTDB taxonomy): Bacteria > Pseudomonadota > Gammaproteobacteria > Thiotrichales > Thiotrichaceae > Thiofilum. The sequence continues at coordinate 6,609 of JBDKGX010000022.1, read as the reverse complement.
TACTCCCCTAGCGATTTTGCGCGGCGAGATTGAAGCATTGCAAGATGGAATCAATCAACCCGATGAAACTACGATTAACTCACTTCACCAAGAAGTACTGCATCTCAACCGATTAGTCGATGACCTATATACGCTATCTATGTCTGACAGTGGTGCACTGAGCTATCATAAAACCACATTGGATATCGGTGTGCTACTCCAAGAGACTTTAAGTCAGTTTCAAAAGCCTCTAGCAGATCATCGTATTACCTTAAGTACTAGTATCCCGAATGAACCCATTATGATTCAGGGTGATGAGCAACGTTTACAACAATTATTTCAAAACTTGCTGCGTAACACACTACGTTACACAGATAGCCCAGGGCAATTAAAAGTACTAGTCACCACTAATGCTACCCAAGTCATTCTTGCATTTAGTGACTCTGCTCCGGGTGTTCCAGAGGAATCATTACCAAAACTGTTTGATAGGCTTTATCGAGTCGAGTCATCACGCAATCGAGCAACGGGTGGGGCGGGTATAGGGCTCAGTATTAGCTCTAATATTGTACAAGCCCATAATGGAAAAATTGGTGCTAATCATTCATCATTGGGTGGGCTTACTATAACCATTACACTGCCCCTATATAACTAAGGATAATAGGCATGGATACGATTCTAATCGTGGAAGATGAGCCAAAAATTGCCGATATTTTAGCAAAGTACTTATCTAACGCCGGATACCAAACCCACTGGATTACTCAGGGTAATGAAGTTGCATCGTGGGTGAAAGCGCACCAACCGCAATTGATCTTGTTGGATTTAATGTTGCCCGGTAAAGATGGCTTAGAAGTTTGTAAGGAAATACGCCAATTTGCCGCTATTCCCATTATTATGCTGACCGCTCTTACTGAGGAAATTGATCGATTATTAGGGCTAGAATTGGGGGCTGACGATTATATCTGTAAACCGTTTAGTCCTCGTGAGGTCACGGCACGAGTCAAAGCGGTACTACGGCGGACGACGACTAGTGATACAACCGTTAATACAGAAACCTCCGCCCCCAAACCGAATACTTTATTACTAGAGCGGGATCGACTGACTGTATATTGGGGTGAACAAGAGACCGTATTAACGCTCGTAGAATTTGAGCTATTAGAAACGCTAGCCTCGAAACCGGGTAGAATTTTCAGTCGCCAGCATTTAATGGAAAAAGCCTACCCTGATAACCGTATTGTGAGTGATCGTACTATTGATAGCCATATTAAAAAGCTACGTAAGAAATTAGATCAATTAGCCCCCGATAAAGAATTAATTCACTCTGTCTACTCGGTTGGCTATAAATACGAACCCTAAATACGAGTACTTTGTCATTGTTCACATTTTTTGCACATTCTAATCAAAATTTATACTCATTAGCTCTTTAATATCACTGGGTAAATCAAATCGCTTTACATTTCACCTCGTTTAGGCGAGTTCTCAACTAGCGAACTCGCCTTTTTCTTATAAAAAGTATGTTTAGTACTGCCCTTCCCTCTTATTTATTCTTACAATTAAAGCCTTGGCACTAGCCTCACCTTAATTACAACTACCCCTGTGGCTTATGAAGCAATATCAATATCTCACGCTTAACCATGATGAACATCACTATTTGTGGGTACAGGTAAAGGTTCATCCCACTTTGGGAAATGAGCTATCATCGGCCTTATTGGACGAACTCATGTCCGCTTGCGCTTATGCCAGTCAAGATACTGATTTAAAATTAATTATTATCACCTCAGCCCACAGCCATAGTTTTCTAGACAGTATTCAAATCGAGCAATTACAAGCTCTACGCCATAGGCAAACTGCCCTCAAATTTATTCAACAAGCTCAAGAACTAACAGCCTTATGGCAACGCCTCACGATTCCCGTTATCGCTTTAGTCAATGGTTCTTGCACAGGTCTAGGACTAGAGCTGGCTCTTGGTTGTGACGCTATCATTGTACCTACTCAAGTACCTGTAACCTTTCAACATAACGATTTAGCACTGGGTATTGTACCTAGCACTGGACAATTTCCTCGTTTAATTCGTAGAGCTGGTGCTAAAGCAGCGTGGACATTTATTTTAAGTGGGCAGATTTGGAATAGTACAAAAGCCCAAGCTCATGGTCTTATTGACTATTTAACACCCCCCGAAGGTTTAACTGGCGTACTGGCTAAACTAGCTAAGACGCGTAAAAGTACTTTAATTCACAAACAACGTCGTCACCAGCATTGGTCAAATACTTTTAAATGGACACAAAGTTTGGGCTTAAAGCAGCTGAATGATAAGTACTATTCACCTAAGTTTTATCCAGCACCACGACGTTTACTGTCTAATTGGCAGCAGTATCCAGCCTATAGCAAAGATTCTCTTAATCAAGAGGCTCATACCTTTGCAGATTTACTACTTGAAGCGCCTAGTGCTCATCTTATTTATCTTAAACAAGCTGAGCATCGCCTACAAAAGCAAATACCGGAGGCTCTTCACACATTACCCTCGATCACGATTATTGGCACAGAGCAAATAGGACAAAAACTAGCATTAGCATGCTTACTCAAAGGCTGCTCCGTTACGATTCGTGAAAGTAATAGTGATAAGCGTGCAAATGCCGAAACCTACCTACGTCAACAGTTAGCCACTCAATTACCTACTGAGACTCTAAGTACTACTTTAGAAAAATTATTATGGACTAAACACCTTAATAATTTATCCACAGACTTTGTTATAGAGTGTATTTCTGATCAATTAAGAGCTAAGCAAGAGCTGTTAGCTGAATTAGAAGAAAGTACTTCAGAGCACACTATTTTAATTACTACTAGTCTTTGTCATACCCTTAAAGACTTAACAGCACCACTACTTCAACCTCAACGAGTAGTAGGTTTACATAGTTTTAGCCCATTTAAAGATCAATCTTTAGTGGAAATTATTCATCTACCGCAACGTACTTTACCGGAGGCTATTGAACGTGCTTTGGGATTAATGCGTCTCATCAGTAAATTACCGTTATTGTTAAAAGATCAGTCCTCGTTTGCTATCTATCGAATTTTGATCATGTATTTAGTACAAGGCATGCGCTTGCAACAACAAGGCGTACCCGTTACTACCGTGGATCAAGCAGCACGCGAGTTTGGTATGCGTTATGGTCCTTTGGAGTTGGCTGACCATATTGGTTTGGATGTGTGCTTACAATTAGGCGAATTAGCTAAGCAACAATTAGGCTTAGAAATTCCTGTTTCACTACGCACCATGGTAGCCCATATGAAATTAGGTCGGAAAACTCAAAATGGCTTTTATCGCTATCGCCATGATCGAGCGCTCAAAACCGAGCGCGAACAATGGACAGGCAATATTGAGCAGATGAAACGCAAACTCGTCAAACCCATGATTGAAGAGGCTCATCTGTGCTTAGAGTTAGGGCTGATTGAGGATGCTGGTATTTTGGATTTGAGTGTGGTTAACGGGTGTGGATTTCCAGCTTTTCGGGGTGGCCCCATTCGTTACGCAACTCATCCTTTGAGCGAATCTTAATTAGTTACTGAGTACTTTAACAAAGTAATGATTTATCTCGGTAAATCATTATCTGTACTACCAATTAGGGCATACTATGAGTTTACCAACGGTCAAACAGCTACGTTATTTCGTCGCGTTAGATACTTATCAACACTTTGGGCGTGCAGCAGATGCCTGTTTCGTTTCACAATCAGCTTTTAGTACAGCCATTAAAGAGCTAGAAACTACTTTAAAGGTACAATTAGTCGATCGTACTAACAAAAATGTCACCGTTACCCATATTGGTCGGCAAATTGCGAGTGAAGCACGGCGATGCTTACGCGATATTGAAAACCTAGTTGAACTCGCCCGTAGTAATCATGCACCACTCACAGGTGAACTACGTTTAGGGGTAATTCCTACGGTGGCTCCTTTTTTATTGCCTACCATTGTCCCTAAATTACGGCAGACGTTTCCTCAACTCAAATTATTACTAACCGAAGATATTACCCAAAGACTACATGCCAAACTATTAGATAGCGAACTCGACCTAGTACTATTAGCCTTGCCTTATGCGATGAGCAATGTAGAAATTCATAGTTTATTTAAAGACCCTTTTTATTTAGCTTGCCGTTCTGATAGTCAACATCTTGATCCACAACACTATCAATTTGATCAGTTAGCTACCGAAAGTATTTTATTATTAGAAGATGGGCATTGCTTACGCGACCACACGTTAGCAGCATGTCATTTACAAGATCTGGACAAAATTAATCGCTTTAACGCGACCAGTATTTTAACTTTAGTACAAATGATTGATGCCGACTTAGGGATTAGCTTTTTACCTCAAATGGTTAAAGGGTCGCCTTTATTAGCCGGTACAGAGGTGAAGTTATGGCCTACAGATGAGAAAAGTTTTCGCGAAGTGGGGCTGGCATGGCGACGAGGCAGCGCTCGTGCTGAAGAATTTAAACAATTGGGTCAATTTATTCAAACCGCGCATCAGGACTCACTGTCTTAACATAATAGGTCAAAAAAGGTGGATTACGCCCCGGTAATAACCGAATAGAACGCTCTTCAGTGTAAGGAAACGCTTGATCAGGAGTACTTACACTCATTTGCATACGATACACTGGAGCAGCCATTTGATCTAAAAACTCAGCGCCAAAATTGGGCTGCACCCATCCACCCTTAGCATCATCGCGCTCTTGAATGTAAGCATCAACCGCTTTATCGTCCCCCTTAGCCAGCATTATCAATACATGACGTGGAGCCATCATAGGGTTAATACCTCGTGCCATTGAGCTAGCAGTCAAATAGCGAGCTAAGCGATTGTACAAATCAGGCGTAATACCCAAAACCTGTTGTAGCTCCTCAATACGTTCAAACGGCGCATCCTTTGCGCCCGCCTCTATATCTTCTTGTTCGTAATCTTTATCTTCAGCACCATTAACACGCTTCATGTCATCTGGGTCACGAAAATCCTCAATTTTATCTAATAGCGGATCAATCTCTTTTTCAGGAACACCTGTTTTTTTAAACACTTCAAATAACAAATTGCGATCTGCTTGATTGATATCCACTAAACCATTTTCTCCTGCCATCCGAATATCAATTTTTGCCCCCTCATATTCCCATGTGGCTTTTTGCCCCCCAATCTTAATAAGTCGCTCGTCAGCGGGAACAAATAACTGCATCACAGCAAAATGGGTAGCCGCCTCGGCTAAAGCACGTCCTTTAGCACTAAAGCGAGCATAATCCATCATTTGCATTTGGGTTCGGGATGAATACACCAGCGAGCCTGCCATCATCATCAAAATCACAATAACCCACAGTACTATCATCATAGCCACACCTCGTTGACGTGGACTCACCCAGTACTTAGCGGACAGGTTCATTAGCGGGTGCATAAGCATCAACTTGTGGTAAGGGTAAAACTAAATCAGGCCACTGTTTATCTTGATCAGCCATTGTTAATTTCAGTAATAGAGGGTAAACCCCACGATCCGTTTCCCAATCGCTTTCCCACTCAGGGTCTTCGTCCATTTTTTCTGAAGCAAAATAGCTAAACTTAGCACTTTTTAAACCCTCATAAACCAATACAGGCTCAGCATCGTCAAAGGCCTCATCCCACTCGGTATCAGGACGGTAGGGGGCATAACGCATCTGTAACTTTTGCCCTTTGATTGCTAGTTCAATCAAATAAATACCCCCTTGTCCCTGTAAAGGCTGTAAGGGGGCAGCATAGCGCACAGAATCACTTTCACCATTAAAAGCAAAAACCGGAGCTTTAGTACCGCCTTTTTCTGTGCCCATCACTCGGACAATGATCATTTGACTTAATTGTCGTCGTAGAAAGTCACTGATTAGACGCATATCCTCAATTTTGGTAATTTTCGCATCGGCTGCATCCCACCCTTTACTCATGGTATTAAAGCTGGCAAACAAACCTGTAAACAAAAACCCCAGAATAGCAAAAGCTATCATCACCTCAATTAGCGAAAAACCTGTCTGCCGACGGAGTACTTTCATGGTTTATGCTCACCAAAACGAATGGACGACAACTCATAAGAGCGCTGTTTACCATCGGAATCCCACTCAATCGTTACCACTACTCGAAATGGCTCAACATTTAAGGAAAAATTCTTCTGATCTTTCATTAGTTCAACAGGTTGCATCTCTACTTTCCAATGGTAATCAGAGCCTTCCACCGTACCACTCTCCGAGCCACGCTCAACCTTAATATCTCGTCCTACTCTAGAGAGTTCGGATTCCGCTGCTAATACGGCGTAACTCATTTCGTCCACCATCGAGATACTACGTATAGACGTCCCATAAAGTTGTAGCAAAGTACCAATCACTAGTCCCATGACCACGAAAGCAACCAGTACTTCCAGTAATGAAAAACCAGATGAGTACTTGGGATTATTCAATACTGACACGTCCTGTTACCCACTCAACATTCACTTTATAGCTTTGACCTTTGTAGAGCACATCGACTGAACCTCCTGTGGAACTACCATCAGGATAAAAACGAATCGCCCCTTGGCTATTGGAAATCACTTCAGACGCAGCCGTATTAAGTTTTACTTCTACGGCTGGGGATAACTGGCGGGATT
>JBDKGX010000021.1:0-31208 GCA_039797965.1 Pseudomonadota bacterium | reverse complement strand
AAGGTCGACATCAACTAGGCGGCATTCAAACCATTAGTTTTAATCCTAAACTAACGGTACTAGATGGCCTTCATCTTAATGCTAAAAGTACTGTGACCTTATAAGTACTGTCTACAGGGAGAGTCAGCATGGCTTTGAGTATTTTTGTAATTACCAATGCAAGTACAGATACCCATGTACAAACACTGATTAAACTGCTTGACTCACCTTTACGTGATCAGTACTCGCCTTTAGTGATTTATTTAGCCCCTTTCAAAACTGAAATTAAACGTCAGTTTGAGGAAATCGGGGTACCCGTTTGTGTATTGGAACGCGATCAACCCACTAAACTACGGATTGTCGTAAAGTACTTAGTACGCCACTGGCGTAAGTCTCCTCCGAAAATTATTCAAGGCTGGGATGATGGTGGCAATGTATTAGCCACAACTTTATGGCTATTGAGTGGGCGCAAAGCGCAGTTAATCTGGGGATTGATGAATGAAAAGCCCACTAAAACCCACCATTGGCAAAGCCGTTTGCTTTTAAAGCTCGCTAAGTATTGGTCTAAATACCCTAACCAAATTTTATTTAAAAATACGGCAAGTCGTATTGAGCATGGTGCCTCTGGTTATAGTACTAGCAAATCTGCTTTACTCAGTGAAATGACCTTTAATATTCCCGATCCCTCTGTCGATCATCAATCCATAAAACGTCAAGCTCTACTAGAACGCTTAAAATTACCGCAAGATACTTTTTTGATTGGGTGTGTCGCCGCCTACGATACTCACTTTGATTATGAGACCTTATTACAAGCAGCAGTTTTAGCCAGTCTGCATTACCCTACTATGCGCTGGGTCTGGGCAGGTGATCATATGGACTACCAGAATCGAGCACTTTATAACGAAATAAAAAATTATGGTTTAGAACAACATGTGTTTTTATTAGGCGCACAAACCGAAAGTACGGTGAATGACATTGTAGCGGCTTTAGACGTCGCGACTTTAGCTAGCCGCCTTGATAATACCACTGGTTTTTTGATTAAGGCGATGACCTATGCCATTCCCGTCGTGACCACTGAAATTAAAGCTCTAAATGCTCTAGTAACCACTACAGGCACTCTAGTACCTCACGCCCAACCGCAACAATTTACCCTAGCTTGGGGTGAGTATTATCACATGAGCCCTACTGCACGCCGTGCTTGTGGTTTGCGAGCTCGCCAACAAGTACTCGAACGCTATACATTGCAAACAATGATTGATACCTATCAAGCCGTTTTTACTAAACTCGCTACTAGCTGAGTCTCGCTATACAGATCGGGAAAGTACTGCGCTTGAAATGACTTGGCATTATAACGGCTTAATACTCCACTCAAACGTCGCTCTAAACGAGCTGTAGGCGCAAATTGCTTAACTTTATTGAGCGTAGGTGAAGTACTCCATAAGGGATGCTGAGTACGATTTATCAAATCTTGTACATTTAAACTAATCGCTTTATGCATCTGTAGAGAGTGCGGTTGACTCAATACTTTATGCAGCCATTTTTCTGGTAACCAAGTCAGTTGTTTGCCAGATAAACCTTGAACATAAGTACTTTTACGTACAGGTATTAAAGTGGGGTAATAAGTCACTTGATACTCTGCCAACATCGCTTCTAACTGGTTCAAAGCACTATACTTTACCCATTGAGTCTGATTAGGCTGCGAAGCATCATAACGAATCCCCACATCATGCAAGGCTTTGCCATACCAATTAATAGTATTAGGTACTAAGCCTGCGGTAGATTTAAATCCTAAAATGGGATGATTAACTAATGTTTGTAGTAAGCGTATGCAGCGGCGTATTTCAGCACGAAAACCTATTTCACCTGCTACATCGGTATGACGTTGTGAAGTACTCAGGGCTGCAACTTCATGACCCTGTGCATAGATAGCTTGAATCAATAAGGGGTACCATTGAGCTACTTCTGTTTGTACAAAAAAGGTAGCTTTAATGCGATGCTCTGCCAGCAAGCCTAACAATCGATGGGTATGTAGCATTAAGTACTTGCCAAATAAAACATTGTTTAATTGCTCAGAAGTGGCAGTAATATCAACACTAATAATCATAAATAGCCTCCTGCTGGCTGTGTAACAACCATCCCTAAACCCCAAAGGTTGACGCTACCCCTTAGCAAACGCCGTAGATCGTACTTGCTCCTTAGTACGCGTATTAACTCATCATGCGTAGAGATATAAAAATTCAATACTGCTATCAGATTAACGCGGATAGGCTACTGATTAACGACGGCTTTAATGGGGCATCACCCGCTGTGTGGTAGCACAAACCCCTTAAACCTGATACTTTATCTGACCTCGTTAAGGACAGATTGAGCCAATACCACTATGACAAGAAAAATCCTCATTACTAGCGCTCTCCCCTATGCCAATGGCCCGATTCACTTAGGTCATATGGTCGAACATATTCAGACGGACGTTTGGGCACGTTTTCAACGCATGCGTGGCAATTCTTGCTATTACGTTTGTGCAGACGACGCTCACGGTACGCCGATTATGTTACGCGCTAAATCCGAGGGTATTGAGCCTCTAGAATTAATTGAACGTATTTCCATTGAGCATCAACGCGATTTTGCGGGTTTTAATATTAGTTACGATAACTACTACACGACCCATTCGCCTGAAAACCAGTACTTTTCTGAATTTATTTATAATAAAGCCAAAGAAAAAGGGCATATTGCTAAACGCACCATTCGCCAAGCTTATGACGCGACCGCTAATATGTTTTTACCCGATCGCTTTATTAAAGGTACTTGCCCTAACTGCAAAGCGCCGGATCAATATGGTGATAGCTGTGAAGTCTGCGGTAAAACCTACTCTCCTACCGATTTAATTAATCCAATCTCGACTGTTTCCGGTACAACCCCCACTGAAAAAGAAACCGAACATTATTTCTTTAAACTCGGTGATTTTGAGCCATTTCTCAAAGACTTTTTAAGTAGCAGTGCCGTACAAAAAGAAATTGCTAATAAGCAAATAGAATGGTTCGAATCCGAGCAAGGTTTAAGTGATTGGGATGTGTCCCGCGATGCTCCGTATTGGGGTTTTAAAATCCCTGATACTGAGGACAAGTACTTTTATGTGTGGCTGGATGCCCCGATTGGTTATTTAGCCAGCTTCAAGAATCTGTGCGAGAAACAAGGCATTGATTTTAATGAGTACTGGGCTAAAGACTCTACTGCCGAAGTCTATCATTTCATTGGTAAAGATATTGCGTACTTCCATACATTATTCTGGCCTGCGCTATTAGAAAGTGGCGATTTCCGTAAACCGACGGGGGTAAATTGTCACGGCTTTTTAACCGTGAATGGCGAGAAAATGTCGAAATCACGCGGGACATTTATTCAAGCCGAAAGCTATTTAAAACATTTACCTGCGGACGCGTTGCGTTATTACTTTGCTAGTAAATTGAGTAATAGCATTGATGATTTAGACTTAAATCTCGACGATTTTACCCAACGGGTGAATAGCGATTTAGTTAATAAGTTTGTAAATTTAGCCTCGCGCAGTGCAGGTTTTATTAATAAAGTTGAAAATACTTTATTAGCCCCGCAATTACAGGATGCTGCTTTATACCAAGAGTTTGTTGATGCAGGTGAGGCGATTGCGGATAACTTTGAAAAGCGCCGTTATAATCAAGCCATCCGCGATATTATGGCTTTAGCCGATAAAGCTAATCAGTATATTGATGCGCAAAAACCTTGGGTATTAGCCAAAGACCCTGCAACTCGTGATCAAGCTCATGCGATTTATAGCCAAGGTGTGCAATTATTTAGAGTACTTGTGGCTTATTTAAAACCCGTGATTCCATCCCTAGCTAAAGACGCTGAAGCGTTTTTAAATGCGGGTGAATTAACGTGGAACTCTATTAAAACCCCACTTTTAAATCATTCGGTTTTAACCTTTAAACCGCTGATGACACGGATTGAATCTACCCAAATTGACGCTATGATCGAAGATAATAAACAAGCACTTCCAGCACCCACACCTGTGGCTGAAACAAAGCCTAGCCATATAGCTGCTGATCCCATTAGCCCAACGATTCAGATTGATGACTTTGGCAAACTAGATTTGCGGGTAGCTAAGATTATCAAAGCGGCGGCGGTTGAAGGGGCGGATAAATTAGTTCAATTAACACTGGACTTGGGTGGTGAAACACGCAATGTCTTTGCTGGCATTAAATCAGCCTACCAACCTCAACAGTTGGAAGGTCGTCTGACCGTCATGGTTGCCAATCTGGCTCCACGCAAAATGCGTTTTGGAGTCTCAGAAGGTATGGTACTGGCTGCTTCTGGTAAAGACGGAAGCGGTATTTTTATTCTGACTCCTGATCAAGGAGCAGAGCCGGGTATGCGGGTAAAATAATAAGGACGCAACACGCTTATGTTCGCAAGATTTTTTAAACCTAAATGGCAACATAAAGATGCCAAGGTACGTTTACAAGGGCTAACCACATTAGGCGCAGATTCGGTTGAGTTGATTCAACTCGCTGAAACTGACCCTGATACCTCCGTGCGCTTTGAAGCGATCGGACGCTTAAATCATATGCCGACCTTACTTAAATTAAGTGAAGGTAATAATGATTTAGCCGAACGCGCTCGCCAACGCATGATGGTTATTGCGACCACTGATGGGCAATACGATGACAAACTACTCGCTCATTTTGAGTGGCTAGAACAGCATCCTGCTCTACTGAAAAGCATTGCCCGCGACCCTAAACGCCTATTGGAATTACGCAAACGCGCCGTTCCCACCCTTGATGATCAAGACCTACTATATACAATTGCCTATGAAGACGAATCACGTGATATCCAAGCGCTTGCCGCTGGTTTAATTACGGATTTAGACAAACTGCAAACCCTCGAAAAACGTCACGGCAAAAATAATAAACGCCTACGTCAATTTGTCCAAAGCAAAGTCACCGAAGCAGAAGCTCAACAAGCGCTACGCCGTGCAATGGAAGCGTGCTGTGAAGAAGTGGAAGTACTCGGTCAGACTAATCGTTGGGAGCAAGATAAAACCCAACTACTCGTTATTAAACAACGCTGGAAACAATTTAACGCTATTCCATCGCTATATGAGCAACGCTTTGCCAAAGCCGAGGAGGACTTCAAACAGCGCCTCGCAGGCTATGAAGATCAAGAGGCTAGTTTGCGTCCGATGCGTGAACAATTTGTGCAACTACTGGTGCAAGCACAAGATTGGCATAAGCAATTGCGTGAACAACCTGAGTATGTCGATATTGTCGCAGTAGATAACTTTTTAAAAGCGGCTAATGCTCAATGGCAAGCCTTACCTATGCTACCACCGGAGTTACAAACGCCACTCAATGAAGACTGGCAGGAAGAACTCGATGCCATACGTCAAATCCGCATTAGTTTAGAAAAAGACTTTAATGCGTTGAGTACTTTGACTCAAACGGTTAAACAAGCTGAGCAATTACAACACAGTACTCATGCCTTACAGCCTAAAAAAATAACTGAACTACAAAGTACTTGGACTAATGCACCGCGTCCGCACGTATTACGTGCTCGTGTGGGTGAATTAGAGCAAACCTTTCAGACAACAATTAATCAGCTCAATGCTCGTCTCACTCGTGAAGTCAAACAGGGTGAAGAATTACTTGTCAGTTTTAATGCGCAAATCCAAGCACTCGAAACAGCTTTAGAACAAGAGCAATACAGTCAAGCCATTGAACTGCATCATACGTTGCAACAGCAACTCAAAGCCGCAACCGTATTAAGTACTCATGACGCCAAACCAATTCGGGATCGTTTGCAGCATATGTATCCGCTCATTCGTGAGTTACAAGACTGGCGTAATTGGGGTACGGATCAAGCACGGGAACATTTGATCGAATCGGCTGAGCGTTTACAACTCACCGACCTTGACCCCCAAGAGCGTGCCAAGCGCATTAAAGCGTTACGTAATGAATGGCGTAACCTATCCGCCGTTGCCCCCTCGCAACAGCACAAGCAATGGCGCGAATTTGATCGTAAAGTGACCGCCGCGTATGAGCCCAGCAAACAACATTTCGCCGAGCAAGCCAAACAACGCCAAGAGCACTTAGCTCAGCGTGAAGCCTTATGTGCGGAGTTAGAGCGCTTAAATACTGAAACGAATTGGTCAAATCCTGATTGGAAAGCCTTACAAAAAGCCATCAATCATTTACGCCAACAATGGAAAGAAAGCGGCACAGTCAGCCATAAAGATTGGCAAGCTATTAATGATCGCTTTAATACCGCAATGGAAGCCTTAGACGGGCATTTAGACACTGAGCGTAAGCAAAATTGGGATGAGAGAGTACAGTTAGTCGCACAAGCAGAAGCCTTATTAGACAGTACTGATTTGGTCGAAGCCACTGAGATAGCTAAACAATTGCAAACGCAATGGTATATTTCAGTCCCTGCCCGCCAAGGTGAGGAACAACGTCTATGGAAGCAATTCCGTGCGCCGATTGATGCTTTATTTGAACGCTTAAAAACAGAGCGTCAGACCGAACGTACTGAACTCCAACAAGCCATTGATAATAAAAATGCCTTGTGCGAGCAGTTTGAAGCCTTAGCTCAAACTAGCGAGGAAGAATGGTCAACGGTCAATACTCGCCAGCAAGCATTGTATGAGGCTTTCCAAGCCATTCGTAATTTGCCAAAGTCTGTCCATATCAAACTGGAATCCCGTTGGCAAAATGCCGAAAAAGCCCTACAAAAACGGGGTCAACAAGTCGCTCAACTCCAGCAATGGAAACAGTTAGAGCAAATCGCGGCGAATCAAGTACTCAGTGATGAAGAATCAGACTCGATTCGTCAACAAGGTGAATTGATTTGTTTAGACTTGGAAATCCTATTAGGTCTGTCTACTCCGGCAGCTTACAACAAACAACGCATGAATTATCAAATTGGGCGTATGTCGGAAAGTATGTTGAGCCGCAAGGAACAACGTCAAGTCGAACCTCAAGCATTTAAATTATTTAAACAATGGTATCGCTTGCCTTTGTCACAAGCCGCGTTTGAACAACAACAACCGCGTATTCAAGCTGCGATTGATTCACTTCAGACGCAACAGGGCTTAAGTAAACCAGCACCTAAGATGGAGGCAATTGCGACGGAATCCAATCCTACAGAAGTCTCTGAGGTTAATGCTGTAGAGGAAGTAAGTACTTTAGTTGCTACAGAACCCAGTACTTTAGCGAATGAAGAAGTCGAAACATCTCAGATAATCACTCAAGAACTGAGTACTTCAGAAGCTGTTAATACGCCTGATAAGACTGCTTAACTCTAGACCTAAACCATGTGCTCTCCCGAACCTTTTGCAAAAGGTTCGGGAAATAAACTCCCCATCACACCCCTAAAAAGTGCAACACTTGATCACGCACATCAGGAGTAAATACATCCTGATTTTGATCTTTTAGTACTCCACCTAAAGACTGATTAATCCGCTCGGCAGTAAAAATAAAATCGTGAATAGCTTCACTATCATCCAAGGGGCTAGGTAAATTAATAATTAAGGACAAACCGGGGGTTGCACCTTGCTTTAACTCTTCTGGCTCTAATGTCCACGGTGGTACACCATTCGCCACGCTAAATAGACTCACTTCGCCAAACTCAGATAGCACCATACGATGAAAAATATTCATATCACCGTATTGCAGTCCTGCATTATCCAAGGCGTCTAAAACGGCTTCACCATCAAACATTTGACCTTCAGGAGCTGCAATAAACAAAATCAGGCGCGGAGGTAATTTGAAATCTTTTTCTGACTTATCTTCGGGAGCAAGGTTGTCATACAATGGCTCGGCGGTTTCACTAGTATCGAGCTTTAAGGCATTCAGCGCAGGGCGTTTACCATCACGAGCAGCGTTGTCCTCTAAAATCGACGACACCTCTTGTCCTGTCTCATCTTTAACAGGGACAACTGGCATATCTCGCTTGGAGCCTTGCTCTTTGTGAGTCATACGACTAATCATATAAATGGCAAGAAGCGCCACCAGTCCCAACACCATAATTCCCAGACTAACAATTTCCACTGCAATTTCCTTTATCCATTAGCAAATTGTGCCGCTTCTGCTACATCGACTGCTACCAAACGCGATACCCCTGGTTCGCGCATGGTAACACCTATTAAGTTTTCAGCAAGCTCCATAGTCACGCGATTGTGGGTAATAAATATAAACTGGACTTGGGTTGACATATGCCGCACCAAATCCGCAAATCGTCCAACATTCGCCTCATCCAAGGGCGCATCTACCTCGTCTAACATACAAAACGGGGCGGGGTTTAATTCAAAAATGGCAAACACCAAAGCCACCGCCGTGAGCGCCTTTTCACCACCCGATAGTAATTGAATATTACTAATTCGCTTACCTGGGGGGCGCACCATAATAGAAACCCCCGTCGTTAACCAATCGTTTTCCGTCATTTGCAAATAGCACTCGCCCCCACCAAACAAGCGTGGAAACATCAAGGCTAATTGTGTATTGACTTGCTCAAAGGTTTCCTTAAAGCGAGCTCGGGTTTCACGGTCAATCTTTTTCATTGCCGTTTCTAGCATCTCTAGCGCTTCAGTCAAATCAGTGTATTGAGTATTCAAGTACTCCTTACGCTCATTTAATTGCTGAAACTCTTCAATAGCCGCTAAATTAATCGCCCCTAATTTGGCAATCGCTTGGCGAATCTGATTTAAACGCTCTTGCAACCCTTGTACTGTATCCGTCGTGCTAAACTGTCGTAATGTTTCACGCTCAAAGCCTAATTGGTGAAATTGTTCACATAAATCCTGCGCTTTGACCTGTATTGCCTGCCATTGAAGCTTTAATTGCTCCTGCTCAGAGCGCGTACTTTCAGCTAATTGCTCAAACTGTAAGCGTTTACGATCTTGCTCCCTCACTTGTTGCTCGGCGGCCTCCATTGCCTTACGAGCACTATGCAAGCGCATTTCTATTAATGCTCTAGTTTCCATAGCCTCTTCAAGCTCGGCTTGCCATGCCTCCATCGGCTCAGACTGATCCGTCAAAGCCGTTTGCAACTGCTCGTATTGCATCCTTAAAGTATTTAGGCGTTGGTTAATTCGCTCTAATTGTCTTTTACGCTCAATGACTTGCTGCTGCCAAGATTCTAGTTTTAGCACTAGTTGCTGATAATTTGACTGGATAGCATTACGCTCACTAAGTACTCGCTCCACAGTACTTTGTAGTTGATGCTGGGTCGTTTGCAAAACCTGTCGCTCGACTTGCAATTCCTCTAGTTGCAATTGCGCGGTCACTAAATTTTCCCGCGCTTCTTCTGCCTCAAAACGGTACTCCTCGGCAAATTGCTGCACTTCTGCCAAATCTTGCTTCAAGCGCGAGGTTTGTTGAGTAAGTTGTTGCTGTTGCTGGAGGAAACTGCTGAGTTCTTGAGCCTGTTTAGCTTCTAAACGATGAAGTTGATTAAGCTCATTTTGGAGTACTTGTACTTTACGCTCAGTGTCGTGAAGTACTTGTTGTGAAGTACTCATCTCAGTTTGCAAAGTACTCAATTGCTCCGCTTGTAGCGCAGTACTGTGTTGCAATTCAGTAATGAGTTGTTGGCGTTGTAAAGTACTCGATTCTTGCAACTCAGCTTGTGGGGATTTCAGCCAATATTGCCCTAACCAAAACCCATCCTGTGTAATAATCGATTGCCCCGCCCCCAACTGTACTCGATGCTGAAACGCTTCGGCTAATGATTCAATACAATAAATATCTGCTAATTGCTGATGCAAAGTACTAGGGTTAAGTACTTTAGCTGCTAATGGAGTCAGCCCGTCCAAGGCTTCAGGTAAAGTACTCGTGCCTTGCGTTTGCAATAAAGTAATCCCCTGCTTAGGCCAACCCCTATCGATCTGGCGCTGGAGTTGCTCAATACACACGGCATCGAGTACTTCGCTTAATACCGTTTCCAGCGCGATTTCCCAGCCTGCCTCTACCTGTAAAATCTCCGCCAGACGAGGGGCATTATTCCACCCCTTAGTACTCAACCATTGCTGGCGCTCGGTAGAATCATTATGTAATTGTGCCTTTTGCAAAGTACTCAAAGCACTGAGTTGTGCCTGAGCTTGCTCATAACCCAAACGGATTTCAGCAAATTGCTGTTGAGTGCTATGCAATTGAGTGCGTTGGTTGGGAATAGCACTTTGTAAAGTACTGAATTCTGTTTCTAACTCAATACGTTTAAAACGAGTTTCTTCGAGTACTTCGGTTAAAAGTAATTGCTCATCCTCTTGATCCTTTGGTTTTAAAGTACTGAGTTCTTGCTCCAAACGGGTTTGGCGCTGCTGTAATTGGGTTTGTTGGCGCTCTAATTGATCGAGTTTAGCTTTTTCGCTTTGTACTGTACGGGTGGGAGCTTCGATTTGCGCTTGTAAGGTGTTGAATTGTTGCTGCCACTGATGCAGCGCAGTTTGAGCCGCTTGATACTCCGCCTCAAGTACTTGGCGTTGCTGCTCCAAAAGGGGCAATTGTGGCGTGAGGGTTTCAATTTCAGTTTGGCTGTGCTCTAACGCGGATAAATCTTCGGCTTGATGCTCTTGTGCTTCATTTAATGCGTTTGCTAGCTGATCAAGGGATTGTTGTTGGCGCTGTCTGAGTTCAGTTTGATGGCGAAGCTGTTGTTCTAAACGTGCAATCGCCGCCCCTGCTTCATAGTACTCGCCTTGGACTTGATTAAAATGGTGATTAGCGTCTTTAACCTGATCGCGTAGGGTTTCGACAGCGTGCTCTTGATCGCGAGCTTGTTGCCATTGGCTTTTATAGCGCTCAGCACAAGCATTTAACTCTATTAAGCGCTCACTTTCCGCCTGTTCCAAGCCTTCTAATTGCAGCAACATAACTTGGGCAGCCAGTACTTGCTCATCAGCACGTAACGTTTGGTATTGGGCGGCGGCGGCGGCTTGTTTTTCGAGTTTATTGAGCTGCTTACCGATCTCCGTACGAATATCGTTGAGGCGCTCTAAATTATCGCGGGTGTGACTAATACGATTTTCGGTTTCGCGGCGACGCTCTTTATAGCGGGAAATACCAGCTGCTTCTTCGAGGGTAGTGCGTAATTCTTCAGGCTTCGCGTCAATCATGCGTGAGATCATGCCCTGCTCAATAATCGCATAACTACGAGGGCCTAAACCTGTACCTAGAAAAATATCGGTAATATCGCGCCGCCGACAGCGTGAACCGTTTAAAAAGTAAGTAGATTTACCGTCACGGCTAGCGACACGTTTAATAGCGATTTCATTGTATTGAGCGTATTCGCCGCCGAGCTTGCTTTCGGAATTATCAAAAACGAGTTCGACCGAGGCTTGACCCACCGGTTTACGCGAGGAGGAGCCATTGAATATGACATCTTCCATGGATTGCCCACGCAAATGCTTGGCGGAGCTTTCGCCCATAACCCAACGCACCGCATCAATGGTGTTGGATTTACCGCAACCATTAGGCCCCACAATCCCCACCAACGGACTGCGCAAGTCCAATGTCATGGGGTCAACAAAACTTTTAAAGCCCGCAATGCGGATTTTGGTCAAACGCACGGTATCTGAATTCCCTTCAGCCTAAGCCCAGTAAGCAAAGCAAGCGCGGAAGGATGATATAAAAGTAAGTACTTTTCAAGGAAAGTACTTATTTCAATAGACTGATAACGTATTTTTTAAAATTTAAAATACCGGTACGAGCACAAACCGCTTCATATAGCGCTCAATCGCACTCACAAACGCTAGGGGAGTTTCTTGCATAGGATAATGTCCGCTATTGCAAAGTACTTCTAAGGTAGCATTTGGAAACCATCGGATATAAGTCGCTAACATACTCGGCTCAGTAATGGCATAGTCACACTCGCCTACCAAGGTCAAAATGGGGGTATTTAAGCCAATGACTAGCTCAGAAAAATCATTATAAACCCATGCTTTTAAATAGCTGGCATAGGCCTCTTCGGTGGTGGTGGCTCTGGACTCTTGCACCATTTTTTCAAGCCACACTTTAGGTAAGCGTTTGCCTGTGGTGAAATCCATAATCGTTTGACGGCAATTATCATCCGTGATAGAGGCTTCAAACATAGCCCAGCTACGCTCATCTAATTGCGCACCACTGGCAGGAACAGGGGTCACCGCCACTGCGGATTTGACTCGTTGCCAGTCATTAATATCGACTAACAAACGTTGCATCGCCATTGCCCCCATGGAGTGCCCAATCATATGAAATTGCCGCCAACCTAAATGATCCAGCAACTCAATCATATCATTAGCAATTTCTTGCATGGTGTAGCGACCTTTGATGTGTTTGGACTTACCATAGCCGCGATAATCAGGAAAAACGTACGTAAAAGTATCTGTATCTAAAGCAGGAAAAATAGGACTCCACACGCTGTGATCACTTGTCCAACCGTGAAACACTAAAACGTGCTCAGCCCCTTGTCCGACCATAGTATAACCTAGTGTCATAACCTGTCCTCCCGCGCATTGTTATCTTGAATTGAGTATAGCCTAACGCGTTCGTGATAAGGCTACAATATACATTTGGTCAGGTTTTTTTGCCCTCTGGGGCATCCGATTAGAATGGTCTATACTGAATCCAAAATGGGAAGATTAACTCTGAAGGACTAGGTTATGTATAAACAATCTACTGCTCTTGCGTTATGCGTTGTGACTTTAAGCGCCTGTGGAACTGCATCGATGGGAAGTTTTGAGGAAACAACAGTGGTCACTAATAATCCTGATTTAAATCAATTACAAGGTAATTGGGGACGTCTGGCCTCAGGCCCCTCTGTCTTTAGGATTCAAGGAGAGAATCTGATTTGGTTTAAGGGTAATAAATCCTATCCACTTAAAATGGAAGGCAAAGTACTTACTGGCACTATCACCGATACACGTGGCATCACCTGCCAAGTAGCCATTAATGCAGCAGGTAGTGATTTAGCAATGGCACAAAAGCATTGTGTTGATAGTTCGGGTAGTCAAATCACCCTAGCTCAAAGTAATGCTACTTTTAGCAAAGTACTGGCAGGTAAAAATTATAGTGATATGTCTTGTGAACAACTACAAACTGAACTCACCCAACTAGAAGTCACTATCAAACAAAAAGACTCTCAATATCAAAAACTTAAGACCAACAATACTGCGTGGGCAAAAGAGCAACGTACCCGTTTAGCCAGTGATGGTAGCTACACCATCTATCGCGATATATCAGTTATTAGTAAACAGAAATCTTGTCCTGTCACTACACAGTTTGATAATCCTGTTTAGCATAACCACTTTTTAAGTAGTCATAGTTTTACTGCAATGCTGTGACTACTTGAATCATTAATATCTGTGAATTTAACCAAAACAATAAGTTAAGCTGTTTTTTTCTAATTTCAACCAGTGGGTTGGTCTGCAAAATTTAACCCGTAAAACTATCTAAGTCCTTGTTGTGGCGTAAATAATACACTACCCCTCATACCTTTTTTTTAGCACTAACTTAAGCAGCTCGTTATAGTTCTTGTCAGCTAGCATCGTAATACACGCTTTTGGGCGTGGAAGTCTTTAAGTACTTCATTGACAACTAAAAACTATAACAAAGGTTCCATTATGCTGCGCTTATCCACTTTACCCCTTGGTGTCAGTGCTTTATTGTCGTTAACAATTAGTACTATGGCTTATGCTAACCCATCAACTAACCAGTGGGGACAATACCAACAACCTGTATATAACCAACGCGCTAACTATGCACCACCTCAAGGTTATGCACGTTCACAGCCTCAATACCCTGTGCAATATCAATCACCTCGTTATCAACAGGCTGCCTATCGACC
Source organism: Pseudomonadota bacterium (assembly GCA_039797965.1). Taxonomy (GTDB): domain Bacteria; phylum Pseudomonadota; class Gammaproteobacteria; order Thiotrichales; family Thiotrichaceae; genus Thiofilum. Next base: position 17,381 of record JBDKGX010000021.1, on the reverse strand, counting down.
ACCACAAATGGCGAACTACTACTCTGAGGAAATTATTCCTCAGCAACAGTATCATCCTCGCTCTGCCCAACGGCTTTTACCCTTTCAGCAAAGTGTGCAATACGCACCTCCCGTTGAGCAGCTTATGGTACAAGCCCCTCGTACTGGCACTTTACCACCTGAGCGTCGCGCTATTTTGGACTTAGCCCATCAAGTACTAGGAGTCAGATACAAATACGGTGGCAACTCAGTCCGTGAAGGACTGGATTGTAGCTCGTTGATTCAGCTCACTCATAAGCCATTAGGTCGTAAAATCCCGCGCACTGCTGCTGAACAAAGCAAAGCTAGCCGCACCATTGCACGTCAGCAATTACGCCCCGGAGATTTGATTTTCTTTAATACATTAGGCAAAGGTGTGAGCCATGTAGGTATCTATCTCAAGAATGGTAATTTTATTCATGCCGCTTCTGGTGGAGGTCGTGTCATGGTGGATAATTTGAGTAAAAGTTACTGGCAAAAGCGAATTGTAAAATATGGTACTTTCGTCGGTTAATCTACTGATTTGTCGTGTATTCAATTAGATTAATATGAACTTAATTTTCATTTATCATGACTTATGGCATAGAGGAGTTTCGATAATTGGGACAAATCTAGCTATACTTGACTTGCGTCGTTTATTTATAAATCTCAGGAGTATACGAAATGGGTTTATTTGATTTCGCTCGTAATATTGGTAAAAAAATCTTCGGTAGTGAAGAAGAAGCGCCAGATGCATTAAAAGCTCATGTTGAGCAAAACAACCCAGGTGTTGAGAACTTACAAGTTCAAGTACAAGACGGTGTTGCCACTGTAAGCGGTAATGCTCAATCACCCGAAGCCTTAGAAAAAGCAGTGCTCATGGTGGGCAATGCGATGGGTATTCAAGAAGTTAAAGCTGACAATATGACTGTAGCAGGTACACCTGTACAGGAAGCGTCTGTTGCGGTTGAAGATGATCAATACTACATCATTCAAAAAGGCGATACTTTGTGGAAAATCGCTGAGCGTGCTTATGGTAATGGCGCTCTATATAACAAAGTATTTGAAGTGAACCGCGAAGTTATCGAAGACCCAGACAAAATTTTTGTGGGTCAAAAAATCCGTATTCCAAAATAAGAATTCGTTTTACGCGCCCTCCCTAGTGACTTACTAGTACTAGGGGGATAGCTCAATTCTTGATTTACGTGGCATCTTAAAAGGCAATAACGAATGGATATGAGTACAGTAGTTCAGCTCGGTGCACAATTGTTCCAAGGACAATTAGACCGTGACCGTGATGGACAATTAGAAATGACTGAGATTGCAACTGCGCTGATGGGTTTAATGAGTAGTAGCAACAATCAAAGTCAAGGTGGATTACTAGGCAGCTTGGCTTCTTTAGCGGGCGGTGCTCAAGCTTCTCAAGGCGGCGGTTTATTAGGTAGCTTGACGTCTATGTTAGGTGGTGCTCAACCAGCAGCACCCTCTGCTCAAGCCGATGGCGGTTTAATGTCAATGGTGCAATCGTGGGTGAGCACAGGCCCCAATCAAGCCCCTAATCCTGATCAAATCACGCAATTAGTAGGTCAAGATCAGTTATCAGCCTTTGCTCAACAATTAGGTATTACTCCTGATCAAGCAGTAAAAGGCTTACAACAAGCCTTACCACAAATGGTTGATAAAGCAACACCGACTGGTTCACTAGATTTAGGTAGCTTATTAGATTCAGTAGGCGGTGTGTCCGGTGCAATTGGCTTAGCTAGCAAAATTCTCGGTCGTTAATTCGTTATTGCAAATTAACGTGCATAAAAAGCCATCCTTGGGGTGGCTTTTTTATTTAAAAAATAAAAACTTTAAATTTTACACTTTAATTTTATTATTAAAATCTACTACTTATATATTTTAAACTAAATAAGGAAACATAAAAATAACTTTTAAGCTTACTCTAATTTCCTATAGTTAATCAGTATATGGAATTTACGACCTTAACATACATATGAAATATAGTTGACAACTTGATTTAGCTCATTATTATAGAGTTTAGCACTCTACTGAAGAGAGTGCTAAACTGGATAGAAAATACTACTAAATGACGCCAATCATAGAGTAGTTTGGCAGTGACCATAACACATACCCAACAACACTGCCCACCTTGTATAAACATAAGGTAGATAGAAGACTATATTAATTATTTGTAGTCTTGCAACTATTTTTAGGGGATTCTTACGTTGGGTTTTATTGGTAATTAATATGACTATTGTAAAAAAGCCTGGTGAAAATACTGAAAAGAATGGCGGTATTTATCAAGAAATTGACCCAAAAGGTAGACGAGAAGATAATTGGTCAACTGTTCCAGATAATAAACCTTTGCCACCAACTACAAAACCGGGGCATAAATGGAAACAAGTAAATAGAACACCTGATAGTAATCGCTAAGGTGGTATGGGGCGACTAATCGTCGCCCTATATTAGCTAATTTTTAAAAGGAATCTCTGATTTTTAGCTTATCGAAAAACCCAATGTTGCATCTTTAAAAATAACTAACACTTACCAAATCTATCTCTTAGTACTAGAATACCGCGCCGCTGTTATAACAATCACACAACTAGGTGCTTAATGGATTCTCTCATTGGCGCTCCTTGGCGTCCTCTGCACAACCAACTCCCTACTCTTGCACCCGACTGGATGCAACCTTGGCTATTAGTGCAAGGCTCACTGACTGAACAACTCCAAGCCATTTGCCACAGTACTTTTAATGTCAAAGTACTCAAACATGAGTTTGCACCCTGTACACCCGATATGAGCCACGCTCTCGGTATTTTTGCTTATGATGCGGTGCTACAACGCGAAGTACTCTTATGTGATGGCGACACCCCTCTCGTATTTGCCAGCTCAGTACTCCCTGAAGCCTCACTGATCAATCAATACGCTGAGCTACGTGAATTAGGTTCACGCCCCCTAGGACATTGGCTATTTGCCGAGCCTGTATTAAAACGAGCCTTAATGTACTACGCTGAACTCCCTAGTACTTTATCTTTGTTTGCTCATGCACCTGAAGCACTCAAAAGTACTTCCACATTTTGGGGCAGACAAACCCTCTTTACAGGTACACTTCACCCACTAGTGGTCAGCGAGTTTTTCCTGCCTACTTTGCAAACTTATCCACCGCCGCAGGAGAGCATTGCCTTATGAGTACGATTTGGCTTAAAAACCCCTTAGCACTATTTGATGGTTTAACGGAGTTAACCAGTGCTGGCATTGTTATCCAAGATCATAAAATCATTGAAGTACTCAATGCTCATGAGACACCCCATACACCAGTCGATCAAATCTTTGACGCTAGTGAATATGTAGTACTGCCTGGGCTAATTAATACTCACCATCATTTTTACCAAACGCTGACTCGCGCCTATCCTGCGGCATTAAATAAAGAATTATTTCCGTGGCTAAAAACTCTGTATCCGGTGTGGGCTGGTTTAGAGCCGGATATGTTGGCAGTGGCTACGGAGCTGGCTTTAACCGAACTGATGATGTCAGGTTGTACGACGGCGGCGGATCATCATTACCTCTTTCCACAGGGATTGGAATATGCGATTGATGTGCAAGTCGAAGCGGCACAAAAAGTGGGTACTCGCGTCACGTTAACTCGTGGCTCAATGAGCTTAGGCACCGATCAAGGCGGCTTACCCCCTCAGTCAACTGTACAAACTGAACAAGTTATTCTTGATGATAGTGAGCGCCTGATTCGTGAGTACCATCAGCCTCATGAGGGTGCAACTGTTCAAATTGCACTCGCTCCTTGCTCCCCTTTTTCGGTCACGACTGACCTAATGAAAGAAAGTGCTAAGCTCGCCCAAACCTATAGTGTCCCTCTGCATACGCATTTAGCAGAAACCTTGGATGAAGAAGCATTTTGCTTAAAACGCTTTGGTTTGCGTACCGTTGACTACCTAGAAAGTGTGGGCTGGCTACATAATAAAACATGGTTAGCTCATGGCATTCACTTTAATGATGAAGAAATTCAGCGACTTGGAAAAGCAAGCGTAGGAATTTGCCACTGCCCTAATTCTAATATGATGTTAGCCTCAGGGATTTGTCGGACATTAGAATTAGAGCAAGCTGGAAGCCCTGTCGGACTGGGAGTAGATGGCTCAGCCTCGAATGATCACTCGAATCTGATAAGTGAAGTACGACAGGCATTATATTTGCAACGATTACGCTATGGCTCGGCACAAATGACGCATTTTGATGCCTATCGTTTAGCAACTAATGGCTCGGCTAAAGTACTAGGGCGCTCAGATATTGGTCGGGTTGCAGTCGGCTATCAGGCTGATTTAGCGTTATTTAAACTAGACGAGCTACGTTTTTCCGGTCATCATGATCCGTTAGCGGCGTTATTATTATGTGGAGCACAACGCGCCCATCGAGTGATGATTGCAGGGCAATGGACCGTAGTGGATGGCTTGCCTGTCCACCTCGATTTACAGGAATTAATGCATCGCCACCAAGCCGCCGCGCGTCGTTTAGCCCAAAAAGCACGCGCTTAATTTGGAATGGATTTATTACCCCCACGAGGATTAATACATGCGCACATTTCGTGTCAAACAATGGCTAGCCGCGCTACTTACCGGTGCTAGTTTAACTTTAGCCAGTATCGGCGCTCAGGCAGACGATCCCTTTAAAGTGGGTTTTATTTATGTAGGCCCTGTTGGTGATAATGGCTGGAGCTATCAACACGATTTAGGTCGTCAAGCAGTTGAAAAAAATCTGGGCGATAAAGTCAAAACGACTTACATCGAAAGCGTTCCTGAAGGTGCAGATGCTGAGCGTGCCATTACTAACTTAGTCAAAGATGGCAACAAGCTCATTTTCACCACCTCTTTCGGCTATATGAACCCCACTGCAAAAGTTGCGAAAAAATACCCTGATGTCACCTTCATGCACGCTACGGGTTATAAGCAAGATAAGAACTTAGGTACTTATATTGCAAAAAGTTTTGAGGGTCGTTATGTCGCAGGTTTCTTAGCGGCAAAAATGACTAAGAGCAATACCATTGGCTATATCGCCTCTTTCCCGATTCCTGAAGTCATTCGTGATATTAACTCGGTACAATTAGCGATAAATCGTTATAACCCAAAAGCTAAACTTAAAATTGTTTGGGTAAATACTTGGTTTGATCCGGGCAAAGAAGCCGATGCGGCCAATGCTTTAATGGATCAAGGGGCGGATGTCATTTTCCAACACACCGATAGCCCTGCAGCTATGCAAGCCGCTGAACGTCGCGGTGGCGTTTATGGTGTAGGTCAAGACTCTGATATGTCACGTTTTGGCGAAAAAGCACATTTAGTATCCGTGGTACAAAATTGGGAAAAATACTACACCGATGTCACTAAATCCGTAATGGAAGGTACTTGGAAATCAGGTGATTTCTGGGGCGGTATGGCTGAAGGCGTGGTAACAGCTGATAACTTTAATAAATCAGTTCCAGAAGATATTAAAGCGGAAGCTACTAAATTGGTGAATGATATTAAAGGAGGTTACAACCCCTTTGTTGGTCCGATTAAAAACCAAAAAGGTGAAGTAATCGTTCCTGAAGGCTCTACTATGAGTATTGCTGATCTTGCCAAAATGGATTGGTATGTAGAAGGTATTGAAGGCGATATTCCCAAATAATACCTAAAGTACTCAGTAACACTCGCATGAGTTACCTAAAAAGCCAGCTTTAATAGCTGGCTTTTTTATGGTTAGTCTTATGAAAAAAATAAATAGCGAGGGATATTCACCATACTAGTTATTTTTTATCGATGGGAAACGACTTAGGTTATGAACTTATTGCTGGAGATGAATGGTTATGGCTATTTGTAGTGGTTACTTGGTGAGAATGGCATGGCGGTCTATTAAAGGCAAAGAGCACTCTGCCTTATTTTTAGATTAGTTAATGTAACCGACTCAAATCATGAAATTGCCCATATTCACGCATAGCATAACGATCAGTCATTCCCGCAATATAATCCGCAATCACACGCGCTTGATGGAGGTCATTATCCGGAGTACTTTGAATCAATTGCTGATATTTAGCGGGCAGTAATTTAGTATCGTTCATATAAATACTAAATAAAGTACTTATGATTTTATCAGCTTTCCATGCCATGCGATAAACTGTTGGGTGCATATACAAGTTTTGATGAAGAAAACGTTTTAATTCATTTTTTTGCACCAACAAATCCGCACTGTAGCGAATGAGGGGCGATGAATAATTTCGTACTTCATCAATACTATTCACCGCCGCGTTTTGAATCATAGCAGTACTGGTTTCTGTCAAATCAATAACCATTTGCCCAATCAAACGCCTTGCGATCTCATGTACTAAACGCCGCTCCTCTAAACGAGGATAACGTGCAATCACTTCATCATAGGTTTTACAAAACAAAGGCACTTCACACAATTGCTGAACCGTAATCAGCCCTGAACGAACTCCATCATCAATGTCGTGATTGTTGTAAGCAATTTCATCCGCTAAATTAGCTAATTGTGCTTCTAAACTGGGAAACGTTTTATTAATAAAGCGCTCCCCAACGTCGCCTAATTCGGCAGCATTTTTGACTGAGCAATGCTTTAAAATACCTTCGCGGGTTTCAAAGGTCAGATTTAAACCATCAAACTCCGCATAAGAGGTTTCGAGTTGATCCACGACTCGTAAGGACTGCAAATTATGCTCAAAGCCCCCGTACTCTTTCATACAAGCATTTAAAGCATCTTGCCCCGCGTGACCAAAGGGCGTATGCCCCAAGTCGTGAGCCAGCGCAATGGCTTCAGTTAAGTCCTCATTTAAACCCATATTACGCGCTACAGCATAAGCGACTTGTGCTACTTCCAGCGAGTGCGTTAAGCGGGTGCGGTATAAATCACCTTCGTGATTGACGAATACTTGGGTTTTGTACTCAAGGCGACGAAACGCTTTGGAGTGAATAATCCGATCACGGTCACGCTGAAATTCACTACGATATAACGGAGCGGGCTCAGAAAACCTGCGCCCCCGACTGAGTTCTGGTTTTGCAGCATAGTTTGCCGTCATGATTTACATCTCGCGGTTAAGTACTCGGTTTAAAGCACCTTCATCAAAATCAGTGGTCACAATCGCTTTGCCCATTTTTTGCAATAACACTAAACGCAACGAACCATCGAGTACTTTCTTATCAACGGACATGTATTTTTTAAAATCAGCCCCTGTCATCGTACTGGGTGGCTCAATGGGTAAATTTGCGCGTTGTAATAGTTCACGAATCCATTGCACTTCGGAAGGTGTAATCCAACCCATCAACATAGAGTGCTCAGCGGCCATTACCATGCCTGTTGCAACCGCTTCACCGTGTAGCCAATTACCATAGCCCATCGCCGCTTCAATCGCATGACCAAAGGTATGCCCTAAATTGAGTAAAGCACGTTCACCTTCTTCGCGCTCATCCGCCGCTACAACTTCGGCTTTGTGTTGACAAGAACGGAAAATAGCTTCGGCAAGTACTTCAGGGTTACGCCCGACTAGTTGTGCCATATTGGCATCCAGCCAATTTAAAAACTCATTATCCCGAATCAAACCGTATTTAATAATCTCAGCAATGCCCGCACTCAACTCACGATCCGGTAAAGTACTTAAGGTATCCGTATCAATAATGACGCACTGCGGCTGATGAAATGCCCCAATCATATTTTTACCGAGGGGATGATTCACACCCGTCTTACCCCCCACCGAGGAATCTACCATCGATAATAAAGTGGTCGGTACTTGAATAAAGTTCACGCCACGTTGATACGTTGCGGCTGCAAACCCAACCATATCACCGACTACACCGCCACCTAGCGCCAGCAATGTCGTTTTGCGATCTGCTTTATTTTCGAGTAAATGGGTATAGATGCCATTACAAGTGTCTAAGGTTTTATACTCCTCACCATCTGGCATAATGTGAGCTGAGGTATTCAAACCTTCTAAAGTACTTTGCACTGCATCCAGATATAAGGGAGCAACTGTAGTATTAGAAATCGTAACCGCGCGTTTACCATGAATATGTGGGCGAATCCAATCCGCTTGAATCAATAAACCCTGACCAATGTGAATAGGGTAACTACGCTCCCCTAAATCAACTTGCAATGTTTGCATGAGTTATTCCTTTATTAGCCGCAACAAGGGGAAGCTTAGTTTGAATATCACGAAGTACCGCAGAAAGACGTTGCCGCCCTGACAAAATAATTAAATCAGCTACTTCAGTATAAAAGGGGTCACGTACTTTTAATAAGTCACGTAAGGTTTGTAAGGGGTTAGCCGTTTGCATCAAAGGACGTGAAGTATCGTGTTTAATACGCTCATAAAGCTGTTCAGGATTCGCTTTAAGATAAATCACAATACCATGCTGCATCAGACGTTGGCGGTTAGCTTCTCGTAGAATCGAACCGCCGCCTGTAGCTAGGATAATACCGCGTTTAGCAGTCAACTCAGCAATAACTTCTTCTTCTCGATCACGAAAACCGGATTCACCTTCAATAGAAAAAATCGTGGGAATACTAACGCCGGTTTTTTCCTCTAAATACCGATCAGAATCGAAAAACTCCAGCTTTAGCCGTCGCGCTAATTGTTTACCTATGGTGGACTTGCCCGCGCCCATCAACCCCACCAGAATGATGTTCTCTTGCATGGTGGAGTTATGCCAGCACTAGGCGCGGGAATCAAGTACTCAATGTTTAACGTTTTAGATAGGCTGCGGTTTTATTCGGCTCAATAATTTTCGGGGTCACGAAAATCAGTAACTCACGCTTTTCAGTACTATTATCCGTCTTACGGAATAGTTGACCCACTACAGGCAAATCACCAAACACGGGAACCTTATCAACGGTATTCATACGGATATCCTCATGGACTCCACCAAGTACTACCGTTTGACCATTACTGACCATAACTCGTGTTTGAATTTCGCGAGTATTGATACTGGGCACGTCCTTGACTAAAGCCCCAACAGTATCTTGATTGACCTTTAAATCCATTGAGATATGTTCATCTGGTGTAATTTGTGGGGTCACTTCTAGGCTCAATACAGCCTTTTTGAAGGCTACGTTTGTTGCACCACTGGATGAATCTTGTAAGTAAGGGATTTCCACACCTTGCTCAATCACCGCTTTCGTTTGGTTAGAGGTAATCACACGAGGTGTCGCAATGACCTCCCCCTTGCTTTCCGCTTGTAATGCAGACAGCTCTAACTCCAACATAAAGTCTTTCGCTAAAATGGCAAAACCATAGCTACCGGCAGCACCTGCGACTGGCATATTGACACTGAGAAGATCACCTAAACCAATCTCTTTACCATTGTATTTATTCACTGCTGCGTTAAGGTTGCCGCTGCCTAAGCCCATACTGTCTTTGTTTTGCCATTGAGGATTTACACCAAACTTAGCCCCTAATTGTTTACCGAACTCATCGGTAGCCGTCACAATACGTGACTCAATCAGTACTTGTTGAACAGGCACATCTAAGGCTTTTATTAACTCACGAATATCTTGAACACGAGATGCTGTATCTTGAATCAGTAAGGTATTAGTACGCTCATCTACTGACACATTGCCACGATCTGATAACAACGAGTGGTTTTTATCGCTAGAACGCTTTTGAATCAATGTCGCCAAGTCCGAAGCCTTAGCAAAATTAATAGGAATGTACTCAGTAATCAGTGGCTCTAGTTCTATTTTACGCTTAGCGACCTGCAGTACTTGCTCTTCTTTAGCCTCTAATTCTGATTGGGGTGCAATCCAAATCACATTGCCATTTTCGCGCATACCCAAATTTTTAGTCTCTAGCACGATGTCTAAGGCTTGATCCCAAGGCACATCTTTTAATCGTACGGTAATATTGCCGCTAACGGAGTCACTTACGACAATGTTTTTATCCGTAAAATCCGCTAATAACTGCAGTACGGCTCTTACTTCAATATCTTGGAAATTCAGTGATAGTTTTTCACCGGTAAACTTTTTGTTTTTCTTAGCAACCGTACCGGCTGGAGTGACTGTTGCTGTAGTTTCACTTTCTACTTGTCCTGCTGATTCTGTAGTAGCGGTCTTTTTATTAGGCTCAATATAAACCGTTAAACGAGAACCTTGGCGCTCTACACGGTGGTTAAATTGAGTACCATCTGTACTTAAAGTAATAACTCCGGTCGAACCTTCTTGTGAAACTTTAATAAACGATACAGGGGTCGCAAAATCCGTAACGTCCATACGATTACGTAAAGTACTCGGTATTTCACTCCCTTCTAAACGTAATACTAAATTAGAACCTGATTTTTCATCCCGTACCGTCGCTTCTGTACTAGGCAAATCTAAAATTAAACGCCCGCCACCATTGGGTGAACGTCTAAAGTCTAAACCGCGTAAATTCGGCGTACTTACAAAACGCCCGCCTTGTCCAGCGACATGTGCGGCTACTGGTGGCGCTACATAGGGTGTAAAGTTGGTCTTTGACTTAGCTGGGGGCAAATTACGATACTGCACCGGACGCTTGGCAGACACAGGTTCTACATAATGTTGCTGTTGAGCAGACTGTGCAGATTGACTAGCCTCTTGATAATACTCATAGCCATTGGCGTTATTTACAGGTACTTCGGGTAATTGTAAGGCTTGTGGCGCCTGATTAGCTCTAAAACGCTTAGTGTCGGCGGACACATTACCACCCGCATCTTTAAAGGCTAGTACCATACGATTACCAGACTGCATATCGACATTGTAATCCGCAAAATGCGCCAACTCGATAACAACTCGTGTCTGACCTTTGTTATTAACCGCCTTAATATTACGCACAACGCCTGCATTAGTTTGTGCACGACGTACTGCAGGATTTACCTCTACGCCGGGAAAATCGAATACCAACCGTGGTGGATTATCCATCACGAAACCTTGGGGAATAGTAACAGGGGTATTAAATTGTAAACTCAACTCCGTTTTACCACCCACCCAATCGGCTTGTACTGCTTGCAATTGATTAGGCGCTGCAATCACTGGGCTTGTGGAGCCAAGTACTGCTGCCATTACGGCTACAAGGTAAAGTTGCTTCATTGTTTTCATTATTAGCTAACCTTTATTATCTGGCACTCTTAGCCTTTAGTTTTGGGGTCAAATAGGGCGATTGCGTTTTCCTGCTCTTTAAAACCGCCAGAACCATTCTCCACAACTTCTAGCAGATCAATTTTCGCCTCTTCAATATTAGTAATTTTGCCGCGATTTTGACCGACATAATTACCTCGATGCACACGATGAATGGCACCACCGGGGATTTGAATTAAGGCCCATAACTCATTATTTTGCCTTACCGTACCCACCATTTTTAACGAATCTAAGGGATAGCCCTCTAAAAACTCTGGGGTGCGATTATCGTCAACTTTAACAGAGCTAACCGTAGCTGTTTCAGCTACCTCATGCTCCACATTAGCTAAGCTAAAAGGATCATTTTCGTGATCGGGGTAAATGAATCTTACATAGGGCTTAATAGTAGGCAAAGGCTCAATAGGTGCTGGTTCACGTATTCTAACCTTTTCTACGTAGGCTTCTAAATCAGACAGATCATTAGAGCACCCCGTTAATAAACTCATGGTTAATAACATTGTAATACTGATCAAAGACTTTCTAATTAGCATGATAATCACCTACGAATTCTTTTTATCAGTTTTAGCGAGCTGCTCATTTTTCTTTTTCACACTATCTTCTAAATAACGATAGGTTTTAATTACAGCCTCCATTCTTAAGCGCTGAGTATTCTCAACAACAGCCGTTCCTAAATTAACCACTTTCTCTTTTTCAGCTGCCTTTTTAGCATCCTCATAAGGAGTTAATTTAATATCATGAATGGTAACAATACGAGGTAAACCTGAAATATCGCTGACAAACATAGCTAACTCACGATAACTACCCATCGCAATTAATTTAATAGGTTTTTCAGCATAGAACTCTTTTTCTACCTCAGCAGCGGGCTCAAAAAGATCAATTTCTAAACCATTCGTAATACCTTTTTCTGAGATATCGACAATGAGGGATGGAATCTCTGTACTACTGGGCAATTGCTGAATCAAGTTACCAAATGAGTTTTGCATTTCCTCTAATTGTTTTTCATAGCTATCTAACTGACTGGCACGACGCTGACGAGTTTCAAGTACTTGCTTTAATTCATCTTCTTTGGCTATAACCGTCTTTAACTGTTCGGTTTGTTCAGTAATCAAAAAGTGATAGCCCGCAAACATGACCATGCCCAATACAACTAATAAGGCAATCGCTTTAACAGGCCACGATACGCTAGAAGGATCTTCGACTAAGTAATTAAATTCTTGAAGTTTCATGATTTATCACCGCGTCGAATTTTTTGATAAACATCCACACTAAAATCACGCAGCTTAGTATTATCTTTAGCGTCTTTTTCGATTTTAATTAGGTTGAGATTCGATGAGCTTAACCATTGTGATTCGTCTAGACGATTCATATAACTTGAAACACGAGCATTAGATTCTGCTTTACCCATTAATTTAATTAAGTCACCTGTTTGAGTCAGGCTAGTTAAATACATTCCTTCGGGTAATGCTGTGCCAATCTCATCAAATAAATGCACAATAGCAGGACGCTGCCCCTGTAAGTCTTCAATGATTGTCATACGATCCAATAGTGCTTTGCGAATCGTATCGAGATCCTTAATCTTATCGATATTTTTATCAAGCAAAGCAATTTGGCCTTGCAAAAAGCCATTACGCTCCTCTTGATAAGCAATCGCATTATTCATATACATATTGGCTAAAAACACCAATCCTGCACCTAAACCAATCGTACCTAATAATAAACCTGCAAACTCTCGCTTTTTTCGCTCCCGCTCACGTTCACGCCACGGTAATAGATTTAAACCTGCCATTATATAACTCCCCGTAAGGATAATCCGGCTGCTATCAATAGAGTTTGCATATCATTGGTAAACCGGATAGGGCTAACCCTATTACCTAACGCTACTTTCTGAAACGGATTAACAATTTTTACCGGTGTGCCAATAACGGTTTGAATCTGCTCATCAACTCCCGGAATACGCGCACACCCACCGCTAATTAAAATCTGGTTTACACTATCGCGCTGGCTAGAGGCATAATAAAACTGTAAGAAACGGTGTAAGTGACGCACCATATTTTCTTTAAAAGGCTCTAATACTTCAGAAATATAATTTTCGGGTAAATTACCTTCTTTTTTAGCTAGACCTGCCTCGTGCCAAGATAAACCATAGCGATGCATGATTTGCTCAGTCAGTTGACGTCCACCAAAAGCTTGCTCACGAGAGAAGGTCAGACGACCTTTTTCAAATACGGTAATACCCGTCATAGTTGCACCAAAATCCACTACAGCTACCGACTCATATTGTTGAAGCTCATCGGTTAAGGTGCGAAGGACTAATTCAAGTGCGTGCGTTTCAGTATCAACGATGTCGACGGTTAAGCCTGCCATTTCAGCCGCCGCGACCCGAACTTCAACGTTTTCAGTACGAGTACCCGCTAATAACACGTCAACGGTATTAGGATTATCAAAAGAAGGGCCTAGTACTTCAAAGTCATAGTTCACCTCTTCCATAGCGTAAGGAATATGCTGATCCGCTTCTAAAGAGATTTGTGTTTCCATTTCAGCCATGGGGATACTAGCTGGCATGGTAATGATTTTATTAATCGCCATTGAGGTAGGAATAGCGAGTGCACAATGACGTAGGCGGGTACGACTGTCTTTAATGACTTTACGAATAGCCTCACCAATAGGTTCTGGTTCAACAATGTCTTTTTCATTGCAGACCCCCTCAGGTAAGGCGGCTACCGCATAGCTTTCGATACGGTATTCACGCCCCTTACGAGTCATTTCGACCAGCTTTACCGCAGATGAGCTGATATCTATGCCCAATAAGTTGGGTTTACGACGGTAGAAAGAAAACACGGGTAATCTCGCTGTTATTTATTATTATTAAAAATTAGTCTTAAGCACTCTGGTAATTAAGCGAGCTTAAGTGAAGGGCAACTGTTTTTATTAGCTAAAGTCTACCTTGAGTTAGTTAAACCTTCCGTTCTTTCTGATGAGCGGGAAAGCAGCAACTTATGAATTATCAGATGATTAATGACCATTAATTAAGCATAGCCATACTCTATTAACTCCCTAAATAGCCTTATTTAGTCGTACACCGAACGTTCACAAGTACTCTGTCATACTGGCTACGTAGCGCGTTACTTCACTAATGGACTTGCATAATAATGATTCTAATTGGTCGCTTCCTTACCTATATCATTACCACCCTATTAGGCTCTGTATTGTCTGTCATTTTGATGGGACTATTGGGTATAGTACTGATGTACTTGTACTATGCGCCGCGCTTACCGGACAAAACGGCTTTACATCAAATTGAACTCCAAGTACCTATGCGCATTTATGATCAAAATCAGCAGCTTTTGGCTGAGTATGGTGATGAATTACGCCGCCCCCTAGACTTTAACGATATCCCTAAAAATCTAGTTAATGCCTTCATTGCCATTGAGGACGCACGATTTTATGAACATAAAGGCATTGACTTAAAAGGCGTGGCAAGAGCGATTAAGGGAGTACTTTCTACCGGAAATGCTAGCCAAGGTGCTAGTACTATTACCATGCAATTGGCTAGAAACGCGTTTTTAAATAGTCAAAAAACCGTTGATCGCAAACTTAAAGAAACTCTATTAGCCCTCAAACTAGAAGAAAATCTTACTAAGCAAGAAATCTTAGAGATTTATCTTAATAAAATTTACCTAGGTAACAAGGCTTATGGGATTGGCGCGGCGGCTGAAACCTATTATGGCAAAACGGTACAGAATTTGACTTTAGCTGAAATGGCTATGATTGCAGGTCTACCCAAAGCGCCTTCCGCTTATAATCCTATCGTTAATCCTAAACGTGCTATGGAGCGCCGCGATTACATTTTACAGCGTATGTGGGAGCAAAATTATATTACAGAAGCTGAATATAAAGAGGCTATCGCCCTCCCCAATACAGCATCAGTACACCGCACCGAAATTAATGCCGATGCAGCTTACTTTGCAGAAATGGTGCGCCTCGCTGTTATTGAGCGTTTTGGCCAACAGGATGCTTATAATCAAGGCTATCATGTGTACACCACCCTTGACCCTAATGCGCAACGCCAAGCCGTCATCGCCTTACGCAATCAGCTACTCGACTACGATCAAAAACATGGTTATCGCGGAGCAGAAGTTAAACTCAATCTCAGCGACTTTAAAAATCGTGAGACGTTACTCAGTGAGCTGTCTAATTATCCTGTATTCGGTGGGTTACAGCCGGCTATTGTTTTAGAAAGCTCTGCCAAGCAAGCCAAATTATTATTAAATACGGATGATGAAATAACTCTCAATCTAGCTCAAGTTGAATGGGCTCGCGCTTTTATATCCGCGGATCGACGCGGTGCAAAACCTAATCGCGTTAATGAGGTGCTTAAAGCCGGTGATTTAGTTCGTTTAGCTAACGAAGCCGATGGTACGTTACGATTAAGTCAATTACCCAAAGTCAGCGGTGCTACTTTATTACTAGACGCTAAAGATGGCGCTATTAAAGCGATTGTAGGTGGATTTGACTATAATCAGTCCAAATTTAATCGTGCTATTCAAGCCCGCCGTCAACCTGGCTCTAGTTTTAAACCTTTTTTATATGCCACTGCTTTTACACAGGGTTATACACCCGATAGTGTGGTCAATGATGCCCCTATTACCATTAATACCGCTAGTGGTAACTGGACTCCTCAAAATTATGGCGGCAAATATGTGGGGCCGACGACTTTGCGCGAGGCATTAGCTAAATCACGTAATTTGGTGTCCGTGCGTTTACTTAAATCGATTGGGATTGAGCCTGTTATTGAATATGCGGCACGCTTTGGTTTTGATCCCGCTGATATTCCACACAACTATACCTTAGCGTTAGGCACCGCGATGACCACCCCGTTGCAAATGGCTACTGCTTACGCCACCTTTGCTAACGGCGGCTACAAAATTGATCCCTACTTTATTAACCGTATAGCTAATAGTCGCGGTGAAATACTTTACAATGCTCGTCCCGCCAGAGTATGTGGCGATAATGTAGAGTACTGTACCAATGCTCATCCCAATCCCCTGTTAGCAGCAGGTGTGCAACCTGCTGCCAAGCGTATTATGGATGAACGTACTCATTACTTTACTATGCAAGTACTGCAAGAAGTCACGCACAAAGGTACGGCGGTCAGTGCCACTAGAATCCTTAAGCGTGATGCCATTGGTGGTAAAACAGGCACTACGAATGATCAAAAAGATGCTTGGTTTTGTGGGGTTACGCCTGAGTACAGTGCTGTCAGTTGGATTGGTTTTGATGATATGAAAGAGCTGGGTGATGGTGAAACCGGAACACAAATGGCATTGCCTGTTTGGATTAATCTCATGGCAGGAGTACTTGAGGGTGTGCCAGATGTTGCATGGGTCGAACCTGAGTCTTTGAAGTTGGCACAGCCTATTGCCAGTAAACCGACTAAAGAGTCTGCCCCTACCACCACTGAAAGTACTCATGAACAGGTCGTGATTAATGCGGGACAACCGAATAGCTATAATGTCACTACCCCTCGTTTTGAGTACAAAAATACCAGTGCATTGACACAAAATCAGCCTGAGCCCGCGGAAGCAGTTTACACACCCCGTCGTAGAGTTGATAATGAATCTCCGAGAGCTGCCCCTACTCGCCCAGCGCGTCCTCAGCCCACCTCGGAAGCTGTCGAAATACCTGAACAAATATTTTAATGTATACCCATATCCAAGATTTACGCCGTCAGATTGCCGAAGAAGCGGCACGTTTAATTTACGATGAGGGCTACCGCGACTATAAGGTAGCTAAAAATAAAGCTGCCCAACGTTTTGGCGGTCAGCAATCCCATTTACAACCAACTAACGAAGAAATCGAAGACGCTTTACACGCGCATATTCGTTTATATGAATGGGATACCCAACCCGCTATTTTACGTCGTCATCGAGAAATAGCCTTGGAAGCCATGGATTTTTTAAAAGAGTTTCACCCTGCTCTAATCGGTGCAGCTTTAGAGGGTACTTCAGGCCCCTTATCTGCTGTCACGATTCAATTACGTGCTAATGCGCCTGAAGAAGTGATTATGTATTTAGATGATCACCAAATCCCGTTTCAAACCCAAGAGCGTCGCCTCAATTACGGCAAAAAACAAGACTACTACCCGCTATTTCGCTTGTATGTGGATAATGTAGAAGTAGAGCTATTAGTCATACCGGATGATCCGCGTTTTGCTAGTGCCGCACTCAGCCCCATTACAGGCAAAG
>JBDKGX010000020.1:0-32439 GCA_039797965.1 Pseudomonadota bacterium | reverse complement strand
ATAAAACTGAAATCGCGAAATTAAGTGATGAAATTCAAGACTTAATGTTTAGCAACTCAGAATATGGTGATTTGCGTCGTAAAGCGAATCGAATGTTTATCAGTATCCAAGATAAGTATGGTACTAGTAGAGAGCGTAATGGAAAAATACAACGCGGTCTCAATTGGGATAATGTTCCTAGTAATGAAGCTAAGGATTATTTTGGGATTTTGGATGAATTAAAAACTTATCCTGAAGATAAAACATATCTTGATTTATTTATGCGCCGTGAACACTTGCAGAATAATCCTACGTTAGTAACAGCCTATCAGCAATATGAGCGTTTAGCGGGAGAAGTTGAGGCGCGAAATGTACAAGCTCGGCAGAAACTCAATGCTCAACAAAGGGTAAATACTCCTGTAGAAATCACGGAGGATGTGCCTAGGCATTTACAGACAATACGTTTTAATCATGGAAAGCAAGAATTTAATGTAAGAGATTTATCTAATCCTACTAAAGCTAAACAATTATTAAAGCAAGGGCTTGCTAGTGTTGAGCGTGGTATTAAAAAGGCTTGGTCTCATAAAAATCCTAGTGATTTAGTACTGCATACGATGACGTTGCAGACGATTATTGATCGTAATAAAAAGATTTTTAATAAGTTTGCTGAAAATCCTTTAACTGCTATTGAGCATCTTAATCAAGGGATGCAGGCAGTGATGCAGCATTGGGCGAATCGGTTTGAAAAATCGCATGATGCGCTTATGCGCTTGTCGGCTCCTGAGCGTCAAGGTGTCATGGATATGATGCTCAATGCTACCCTCAACAATGTACATCCTGACCAAGACTATACGCCAAGTCTAAATATGAAGTGGGCTAGAGGCAAGAAAACTCAGTTTGAGAATGAGTTGCGTAATCTGGCGGCGGATGAGCGCAAAGCTCGGCATAATCAAGCTTATACACCTGATGAACGTACCCGTGCTACTAAAAAGGCTCAAACGGGCTTGGCTTTACTGCAAAAGAAAATGGACTTTGAAACTAAGCGTTTTAAAGCACAACCTGAATTAGTTAAACAATGGCAGTCCTTAAGTACTGACCAGCAAGCAGTTTATCAAGACTTTAAAAAACAGCTTAATACGTTATGGGAAAAACAAACTGAATCATTAGAGAAGCATATTGCGGATATTGTGCAGGAAAATAAGCTGGATGCTAATGCAGCTCAAGCGGCTATGGATACGGTCAAGGGGTTGCGTCTCCAGTACCGGAAGCAATTGCAACTGGGGCCTTACTTCCCGCTTAAGCGTTATGGTGATTATGTGGTGCAAGTGCGCTCATTAGGTGAATATGCGCGGTATCACTTTGAGTCTGAATTCGAAGCGAATGAGTTTGCTGATGCTATTAAAAAAGATGAGCCTAAAGCTAAGGTGCTGGTAAGTAAAAAGGTGGAATTGCTCAATCACCCGAAAGATGCGCCGGGGATTGCGGGTAAACTCCTCTCTGCTTTGAATGATGTACAAGGTTTAACGGATGACCAAAAGCGCACTCTGAATGCGTTTGTGTTAGATCAATTACCGGATTTGAGCGCTCGTAAAGCAGAAATGCGGCGGCACTTTGTGGCGGGTGCGTCCGGTGATATGGAGCGTAGTTTTGCGAATGCCATGTTGCATGGGGGGCATGACTTAGGGCGTATTCTATTTGGGCATAAAATCCAACGTGCTATGAGTCATATGGCTGAGCAAATTAAGCTCCAAGAGGATTTGGTGGCAGGACGGTATGATGATAAGCCTTTAGTTAAGGATGCGGCTGAGCAAAGTATCTTGATTGATGAAGCTGACCGCGTGCAAGCGGGGCGTGTACTTAACGTTATGCGTAAGCAGATTGACGCGATGATGTCACCTAATACGAATGCTTTGGCTGCTTTTATGAGTAATGCCGCTTTCTTTATGTTATTGGCGGGTTCTCCAGCGGCGGGATTGCTTAATCTGATGCAAATTGCTCAGATTACCTACCCTGCCCTTGCCGCGCGCTTTGGGGATGTAAAAGCTAATGAGGAACTCTTTAAGGCGGCTGCGGATGTAATGAAAGCTACTAAGTTGGGGCGGACTACTGATGGTAAGTTTGATGTACGACAAGGCATTTTTAGTACTTCATCGGCTCAACACCTTACTTCAGAGGAGCGGGAGTTATTAGGAACGTTTGAGCTGGAAGGTATTACTTCTACTACACAAGCTAATTCGCTGGCTCGTACTGCATCGGGGGATGGTTTAGCTAATGTGGGTAAGTTTGCGTTGAAGATGTCTAAGGCGGCGGCTTATCTGGGGTTCTTTTTCCACAATGCTGAAATTTTTAATCGTCAAGTCACTCAATTGGCGGCTTATCGTTTATACCAAGCGGTAGATAAACCTACTCAACAAAAATTGGATAGACAAGGAAGTAATGGTATAGGTGCTAAAGATTTTGCGCGTTGGATTACTACCCGCACTCACTATAACTATGGTCATGCTAACCGTGCGCTGATGATCAAGGGTAATGCAGCCAAGATACTGTTACCTATGAAGAACTACAGCATTATGACAACTGAGTTTTTACTCACTCGTATGAAAGACGTGATTAGTCAAGAGACTGACCCTGAAGTTAAAAAATTGGCGGCGGGTGAGTTGTTACGAGTCATGGGTACTACGGCGCTGTTGGCTGGGGCTGCGGGGGTGGGTGGGGCTTGGATGGGTACTGCGGCGTTATCAACGGCGGTGGGTTATAAGTTTGGAGGTAAAGCTGCGGGGGCTACTGCGTTATTCCTGATCGCAGCGATGGTGCTTGCTCCGCTCATGGGTGATCCTGATGAACCGTTTGACCCTGAAGCGATGTGGACACAATTCCTACGCGAGTACTTGGGTGACTTTGGCGAACGTGCCGTTAATCGTGGGATTGTCAATGCTACTACAGATATAGACCTATCCTCACGCATTGGGATTAATAGCCTGCTGTATCGTGAAGCCTCGATACATAATGATCAAGGGGGTGATTGGGTTAATCAATTGGCGGAACAATTATTAGGAGCTAATTACTCTTTAGCTAAAAGTATGGCGGATGGTGCTGATTTAATGTCTCAAGGTGAAATACAAAAAGGCATGGAAAAATGGCTGCCTAAGTTTTTGCGGGATATATCCAAAACACAACGTTATGCCACTGATGGTTTAACAGGTCGTAAAGGTGAGGAATTATTAGGGGCTGATGAGTTTAATGCGTGGGAATTGGCTAATCAGGCTATGGGCTTTGCTCCTGATGATGTTACCCAAGTGTATGATGAGCGAAGCGTTATTGAAACGGCTAAGGTGCAATTAGAGCGGCGGCGTAATGGTTTGGTTAATCGTTATAAGCGTGCTGTTTTAGATGGTAAGGGTGATTTAAAAGAGATTCAGAGTGAAATTAATCGTTGGAATGGTAAAAATCCTTATTTAAGTATTTCTCCCGAAGATTTAAAACGTACTCTAAAAACTACAGAAAAGAACAGGGCTAATAAGGCTGAGCACTCTGGTGTGTTGATTAGTAAAAAGTATCAACAACAGCTAGAGGCATTGGGGTATAAGTAAATGCCGGAATTAAAGCGTATTACTGAAGGTGGGTATTATCCGTATATTGATCTTTATGGTGACTCGTCAGTAAATGATTGTGATGGTTTGGTGATTGATGCACCAGACCAGGTGGTGATGATTGGGCGGGCTAATGTGCTGAATACGCGCGTGCCGTTGATTGCACTACGTTGTCAGCGTTTAATTATTGAAGAATATCATGCTTTTGGAATTTGGGGTGATGCTCATAACTTCAGGACATCGAACATTGATATAGATCGCTATCTAGTACATGGTTTTCAAAAGCGTTTCACCTACGAACAATGGCATATGGATACAGGGGGGCAAGCGTATGCCGTTAAAGCGAATGGTTGGGAAATCGATACGGATGGAGTAATTGAAAATATTGCTATTAGGTCATTTGAGAGCTATGCAGATATACCAGATGCTAACTGTGTAATGCTGTCTGAGTTATGCCAGTACCGGAATATTAATATAGGTACTCAACGTTTAAGTATTATTACTGGTGGTGATTATTGGCTCAATGCTAATAATTTAAGTGATAGTGTTTTAGGGGGGGGTGATGTGTCTATTATTGGATTACGAAACCAATCCCCTACTCTGTTAATAAAAAATCGTCCTAAAAATGGTATTCAGGGCTGTCATGCGTCGGGGAATATTCATTTGATCAATATTCCCTTTTTAGATAAATCTAGCATTGATTGTGAGGTTGCTAGCTATGGTGATTTTGAGTTAGAGCAAGCAGCGTAATTAGCGTTTAATGCTCTGCAACTTGGCTAGTTTCTCGGCAGCTAATTGCTTATCCTGTGCGGTAATGGGGTCAGTCTCATTACCCTTCTCATCTAGTCTGTATTGACTATCTATTAGATTTTTTAAATAACGTTTGTCCGTGCAGTGCTTTTCATAAAGTGCGTTGACCATACGCTTTGAGTGATGTACGCAAGCCTCTCCTCCTATTTTAAACATAATATGTCTAAAACCGTTCATTAGTGGCTTGTAATCGCGCCATACCCTGCACTTGCGTCTTAATAGTTCATCTAGGATTTTTAGGTGTTTTTCTGATGGCTTCTTACGCTTTGGCGGTGCAGGGGGTGCTTTGGTTTTGGCTAGACGTGCAGGTTCTACCTCTTGGCGTTTTACTACCACTAGGGTTTTTCTTTTGATGGTTAGGGTTTTGGGTTTTTCTTCCATGTGAACGTTGGTACTCAAAGGTGAACGTTAGATTTTACAATGTTCACAGCTAGAAACCGCAATCTGGTGCGGTTGGTGAACGTTGAGTACATTGTGAACGTTATTCCGGTGTTTATATAGGGCTTAAAACGACGTGAATACCCTTATGCTTCCGTAGCACCAGCGTAGAACTGGGCTAATCTCATATGAAAAAGGGTCACAGCTTTGGCTGTAACCCTTTGTCTTATATGGTGCCGGCAACCGGAATCGAACTGGTGACCTACTGATTACAAGTCAGTTGCTCTACCTGCTGAGCTATACCGGCAATGGAGACGCATAATATAGATCGTTTTAGAAAGCGTCAAGCATTTTTTACGCCCTTGGTCGGAATTTTCGTCCTTGGAACGCTGACAACATCCCACGCAGTACATTCAACTCACTTTGAGTCAGATTAGTGCGCCCAAATAAACGTCTCAGACGGCGCATGAGTAATCTTGGATTCTCAGGATCAAGATAACGCACCTCGACCAACGTCTGCTCTAAATGCTCATAAAACCCTTCTAATTGCGCACTCGTAGCCAATGGCTCACCCAAAGCCTCATCATGCTCAAGTACTTTAGGCAAAGTACTAACACTATTGACCGTCATGGCACACTCATAACAATACAATTGAATCGCGGCGGCTATATTGAGTGAGTAGTAATCTGCCGCCATCGGAATATGTGTTAAGTACTGGCACTGAGCTAATTCCTCATTCGTTAGACCCGTTCGCTCGCGTCCAAAGACTAAGGCTATTTTTTGCCCTGACAATTTTTGCGCTACAAGCTCACCACATTCACGAGCGCTCACTTGTGGCCAAGGCAAAGAACGCTCTGAACGCGCACTTGTCCCAATCACGATTTGGCAATCGGCTAATGCCTCACTCAAAGTACTCACGATCTTAGCCGACGCTAAGATGCCATCAGCACCTGACGCCATCGCTTTGGTTTGCGGAGAGTTAAAATCTTTGGGATTAATGAGGCGTAAATCGCTGACACCCATGGTTTTCATCGCGCGCGCCGCCGCGCCAATATTGCCAGGATGCGAGGTTTGCACCATGACAATACACAGATTATCCAATAAGCCACTCATGGTTTAGCGCACACTATGCTTCATAATACGTTCTTTCTCACGTCCCCAATCGCGGTTTTTCTCGGTATCACGCTTATCGTGTTCTTGTTTACCCTTACCTAAACCGATTTCGATTTTGACGCGATTATTTTTCCAATACATCGCTAACGGTACAACGGTATAACCCTTGCGATCCACTGCTCCCATGAGCTTGTCGATCTCACGACGATGTAATAGCAATTGGCGATCACGAAACGCATTAGGAATTACATGAGTAGAAGCTGATAATAGCGGTGTAATTAAAGCAGCAAATAAATAAGCATTACCATTGCGAAACATGACATAGCTATCTTGCAGTTGAATGCGTCCATCACGAATACTTTTTACTTCCCAACCTTGCAATGACACGCCCGCTTCAAAGGTGTTTTCAATCGTAAAATTAAAGCGCGCCTGTTTGTTGAGAGCAATCGTATTACCTCCTGCGGAGGATTTTTTCTTTTGTTTAGACATTGAGATTGATATGTTTATCCTTACATAAGGAAGAGATAATAACGCTATCAGCCTAGAATAGAAACGCCGATTAACCTAAAAGGAAGCCGATTGTATGGCGCAGATTAGCCGCAGTGCTTTAGTCCCTTATAGTACTGAGCAAATGTATCGCTTAGTGGATAATATTACGGAATATCCCCAGTTTTTGCCGTGGTGTAGCCATGCTGAGGAGTATCAGCGTGATGATCAGTCCGTTAAAGCTAGTGTGGAAATTTCTAAAGGGGCGATCAATAAAAGCTTTACTACCCTGAATAAGTTAGAGCCTAACGCCAGCATTGAAATGTCCTTGGTAGATGGCCCTTTTAAGCATTTACATGGTTTTTGGCGCTTTCAAGCCTTAGATGCTCAAGCATGTAAGGTTTCTTTTGATCTAGATTTTGAGTTTTCTAATAAGTTAGTCGCTTTTGCGATTGGCTCTATTTTTAATCAAGTGGCTAATACTCTGGTCGATTCTTTTGTAAAACGAGCACATGAATTATATGGAAAAGGCTAACCCCTCCCCTACTCTTATCCCTATTGAAGTCATTTATGCCTTACCCCATGAGCAAGTACTCCTAACGGCTAAAGTACCTGAAGGCAGTACGATTGGGGACGGAGTTAGGGCTTCTAAAGTACTAGAGCGTTATCCAGAGCTACAACTCGATCAAATCAAAGTCGGTATATTTAGTAAGTTAGCGACATTGGAAACCGAGCTTCGTGCCCGTGATCGGATTGAAATTTATCGCCCCCTCATTGCAGACCCTAAAGAGGTGCGTAAACAACGTGCCGCCGAAGGTAAACGTATGAAAAAAGGGGGGAGTGAAGCAGAAAGCTCGGAAGGTTAAATCCCTCCGAGTACTTTAATAAACTCTATGCTAAGATACTGAGTACTTAGGTCAGGTATTAAGAGCCTACTTGATCTAGGCGTAAATCGGTCACTACACCATTATTAAAAAACACGGTAAGTCCTTGTTTTTTAGTAGTGCCATTACCTTGTTTTAGGTAAAACACATAATCCCAACGATTCTGATTAAAATCGTCCCGTAATAAAGGTGTGCCTAACAATGTTTGTACATCAGCGGGTGACATACCCCGTTTGACCTGAGCAAGCTCTTCTTGTGTGACAATATTGCCTTGTTCGATATCCATTTTATAGGAACTGCAACCGGTCAGTACTACCATAGTCATACAGGAAGCTAATACGATTGATTTGATCATGGTAACCTATCTTATCTAGTTAGAATTGAGTGTTATCATCATAGACTATTCAATAGGGAGAATGCAGAGTGGAAGAACAAGATATTAAACGGGCAGGTTTAAAGATCACCCAACCACGCTTAAAAATTATTGAACTACTCAGTAACTCCCCCGACCGCCATATGAGTGCTGAAGAGATTTATCGCAAACTACTGTCTAATGATGAAGATATTGGCTTAGCCACCGTGTATCGAGTCTTAACCCAATTTGAAGCGGCGGGACTTATTACTCGTCATCATTTTGAGGGGACTCAAGCCGTATTTGAACTGTGCAGTGAGGATCATCACGATCATATGGTTTGTAGTAAAACTGGACGAGTGATTGAGTTTTACGACGAGATCATTGAACGGCGTCAACAAGAACTTGCCGCCCAGCATGGTTTTAAAATTACGGGGCACTCTTTGATTCTTTACGGTGAATTTACCGAAAAAACCGAGGGAAATGCTTAAAAGGGCTTGATCTTTTTTTGCATTTCTTGTTTGGCACGGTATAATCCTGCGTTCACAAAAAACCGTAATTTTTAGAAGTGGTACTATGCCAAGCGTAAAAGTAAGAGAATCAGAGCCATTTGAGGTGGCACTCCGCCGTTTTAAACGCACTTGTGAAAAAGCAGGTGTGGTCGCCGAAGTTCGCAGCCGCGAATTTTATGAAAAACCTACAGCGATCCGTAAACGTGAACGCGCTGCTGCGGTAAAACGCAACTTAAAGCGTATTTCTCGTGATCTTAATCGTCGGGTTCGCTTGTACTAATTAGAAGTACATTACCATGTCACTTAAGCAACAACTGACAGACGACATGAAGGCTGCTATGCGTGCCCAAGAAAAGGCACGCTTAGGCGCTATTCGTCTCATTCTAGCCGCAGTAAAACAACAAGAAGTCGACACGCGCCAAGAGCAAAGTGATAGCGATATTATTGCGACTTTAACCAAAATGGTTAAGCAACGTCGCGATTCGATTAGTCAATTTACCGCCGCTAATCGCATGGATTTAGTCGCTCAGGAACAAACTGAGTTAGACGTTATTCAAACCTATTTACCCCAACCCCTCAGTGATGAGGAAGTTGCTGCCTTGATTAGCCAAGCTGTTCAAGAAACAGGAGCCGCTAATGCTCAAGATATGGGTAAAGTCATGACTTGGCTGAAACCTAAGGTACAAGGGCGTACCGATATGGGTAAACTCAGCGGTTTAATTAAAGCGCAATTAAGCGCTTAAACGTCTTCCCTCCCCTAGTAGCCCAGCAGAGGTATAAACTATGAAACCTATTAACGATCGTTTCTTGCGTGCTCTGCTGCGCCAACCTGTGGATACCACACCTGTTTGGATTATGCGCCAAGCAGGGCGGTACTTACCCGAATACCGTGCTACTCGAGCCAAAGCGGGTAGTTTCATGGATTTATGCAAAAATCCAGAACTCGCCTGTGAAGTAACCCTTCAGCCTTTAGAGCGTTTTGACTTAGACGCGGCTATTTTATTTTCCGATATATTGACTGTGCCTGATGCGATGGGACTGGGTTTATACTTTTCCGAAGGTGAAGGCCCCCGTTTTGAACGCCCCGTACGAACTGAAGCCGCCATTCAAGCTTTAAGTGTTCCAGACCCCGAACTAGAATTAGGCTATGTGATGGATGCAGTCCGTACCATCCACAAAGCCTTAAATAATCGTGTACCCCTAATTGGTTTTTCGGGTAGCCCTTGGACATTAGCCACTTATATGGTTGAAGGGAGTTCGAGTAAGGATTATGGCAAAGTAAAAGGTTTGCTATATGACAACCCCAAAGCCATGCACTTACTGTTAGATAAACTAGCTGAGAGTGTCACCAGTTATCTTAATGCTCAAATTGCAGCAGGTGCTCAAGCTGCTATGATTTTTGATACTTGGGGTGGCACATTAACCCCCAGTACTTATCAAGAATTCTCATTGCGCTACATGGAAAAGATTGTCAAAAATCTAACCCGTACCGTCGATGGCGAAACCATCCCTGTCATTTTATTCACCAAAGGCGGGATGCAATGGTTGGAAAATATCGCTACAACGGGTTGTGATGCATTAGGCTTAGACTGGACGATTAATATCAGTGAAGCTCATCAACGCGTAGGTTCTAAAGTCGCACTACAAGGTAATATGGATCCCTGTGTACTGTACGCCTCTCCAGACACCATTCGCACCCAAGTCAAACAAATCATTACCGACTTCCCTGCTCCTACTGGGCATGTCTTTAATTTGGGACATGGTATCCACCAACATATTAACCCTGAGCATGTCAAAGTACTGGTAGATGCAGTACATGAATTTGGTCGAGTCGGTAAAACCCTCTAAGCTTAAGTACTTATTACATAAAGCAGCTTAATTCAGGCTGCTTTTTTTTAGCTACACTGATTTTCCAAAGCGCTGTAAATTTTTATAAGACCTCCTCTAGCTTTTATTCTCAAAATCTTGTTATATAAGCTCTATCGCTAGGCTAATTGTGGCTGCAAGCGTTTAGAAAATTAATTAAGTACTCTTACTGACAAGTACTTTGATTGTTTAATAACAAAAATTTGAGAGCGTCACCATGAATCCATCTGCAGCTGCATCCGGTTGGCACTTACAGGAAACTTCTCTTTCCGAAGCGGTTGAGCATTACCGCAAGAATGAAACGCTCATGGCGCTGTGTAATGGCTATCTCAGTCTACGCGGCAGTTTTGAGGAGGAAACCATTCAGCTGGGTCATGCAGGTACCTATATGAATGGTTTTTATGAGTTTCATACGCTCCACTACGGCGAAAAATTCTCTGGATACCCTGACCACAGTCAAGTCATGATCAACTTACCTGATCCTAAAAGTGTGGTACTAACCATTAAGGGTCATACTTTTTCCTTAGATGAGGGCAAAGTACTTCATTTTGAGCGTCAATTAGATATTCATACTGCCACACTGACTCGCTCCATCATTTGGGAGTCACCGTTAGGCGATCAGGTACAAATTGACTCTATTCGATTTGTCTCTGCCACTCACAAACATTTAGCCTGTCTGCAATATCAAGTAAAAGCCTTAAACTTTAATGGCTTAGTCTCGTTAGAAAGTGCTATTGCCCTCAATCGTACCAATATTTCCCGTGCAGATGACCCCCGTATCGGTGTCACGTTTGAGGACGATATTTGGCGCATTCACACTACTCAGCATACTGAGCCTGTCATTCAAGTGAGTGGCAAAACTACACAGTCCCAGCTCGATTTTCGGTGTGCCGTCGCTAGTCTGTTTACAGGCGTACTTTGCACCACTGAGTTTAAAAAAACCGATACTAAAGTTAGCCTTATTGCTCACAGTACTCTCCAACAAGGTGATGTACTAACTCTACATAAATTCATCTGTTATGACCGTTCGGACACACCAGATCCTATGAGTTTTGTTGTCACTATGCAGCAACAAGGTTTTGACACTTTATTAGTCG
The DNA here is from genome assembly GCA_039797965.1 of Pseudomonadota bacterium. GTDB lineage: Bacteria > Pseudomonadota > Gammaproteobacteria > Thiotrichales > Thiotrichaceae > Thiofilum. The sequence goes on along the minus strand of JBDKGX010000020.1, from coordinate 21,372 downwards.
AACACAAAGCATGGTGGGCAAAAACATGGGCTAATATGGATATTCAAATCGAAGGTGCTCAACCTTTACAGCAAGCCATTCGCTTTAATATGTTTCATTTAACTCAATCGGTGGGTAAAGATGGTCAAACCAATATAAGCGCTAAAGGTATGACGGGCGAAGGCTATGAGGGACATTATTTTTGGGATACGGAAATTTATATGATTCCATTTTTCCTATATACCCAGCCTGAAATAGCGAAACAGTTATTAATGTTTCGCTATAACACATTAGATAAAGCGCGTAATCGTGCAAGAGAATTAGGGCATACAAAAGGCGCTTTATATCCGTGGCGCACCATTAATGGTGATGAATGCTCAGCGTATTACCCAGCAGGTACAGCGCAATATCATATTAATGCCGATATTGCCTATGCCTTACAGCTTTATTACAACGTCACTCAAGATCATGAGTTTATGGAAAACTATGGTTTAGAGATGCTATTAGAGCTGTCTAATTTATGGATGGTTATGGGCGTATTTGACCCTGAAAAAGGTAATGCCTTTTGTATTCAAGAAGTCACAGGACCTGACGAATATACTTGCTTAGTTAATAATAATTTTTATACTAACGCTATGGTTAAACACCAAATCGGTTTTGCTTTAAAATGCTTAGATCAAAACTTTAAATTAAACTCTAATACTCAAAAACTAGTAGAAAATTTTGATCGACATTTAGCTCAACAGATCGTTGAAAAAATTTATTTACCCTATAGTAATCGCTTGCAAATTCATATGCAGGATGATGCTTTTTTATCACGACCGGTATGGGATTTAGCAAATACTCCGCGTGATAAATTCCCACTACTTATGCATTATCATCCTCTGACTTTATATCGCCACCAAGTCTGTAAACAAGCCGATGTAGTACTAGCAGAATTATTATTATCTGATCAATTTTCATTAGAACAAAAACAACGGGACTTTGATTATTATGCAAAAATAACCACGCATGACTCGTCATTATCGACAGGTATTTACGGGATTTTGGCCTGTGAATTAGGGGATATGGAGCAAAGCTATCAGTACTATATTAAAACCGCACGAACTGATTTAGATGATTTTCATCATAATGCAAAAGATGGTATTCACGCCGCCAATATGGCTGGCTCATGGATGGGCATAGTCTATGGCTTTGCAGGCATGCGTCTAAATCAGGGAGTACTAAGCTTTAATCCTAAACTACCTAATGAGTGGCAAAGCTTTAGTTTTCCGATTCATACTCAAGATAAAACGCTTAAAGTACTCATTAATTCTAGTGGCACATTTTACACGTTAGAACAAGGTAACGAGCTAGCTATTAATCACAAAGATCAGCTCATTACGCTACATCATCATCAAACTATTCAATTACACTAAGCAGTAATCACTATGTATAAACCTAAAGCTTTTATATTTGACCTCGATGGAGTTATCACAGATACTGCTCATTATCATTTTTTAGCATGGCAAGCCCTAGCAGAAAGTATTGATATTGAATTTGATGCTGCTTTTAATGAAAATTTAAAAGGGGTAGGTCGCATGGAGTCGTTAGAACTAATCCTACAAAAAGGTAATAAAGCTAATACGTATACCTCTGCAGAAAAAGAGGCAATGGCTACTCAAAAAAATGAGCACTATAAAAAGCTTGTTATAACAATGACTCCCAATGAAGTACTTCCTCAAATACCTAAATTACTCCAACAATTGAAAGCAGATAATATAAAAATTGGGCTAGCTTCAGCGAGTAAAAACGCTTTTACAGTATTAGGCTGTTTAAAAATGCAAAGTACTTTTGATTATGTAGCCGATGCTGCAAAAATTCCTAATTCAAAGCCTGCTCCTGATGTTTTTCTAGATGTAGCCAACCATTTTGGTTTGGAGGCTCGCTATTGCATTGGGATTGAGGATGCTGCTGCAGGAGTTGAATCCATTAATCGTGCGGGTATGTTTGCGGTTGGTATTGGCGATAAAAATAGTTTAAATGCGGCTGATATTTTATTCCCGAATACAGCTAGTATTGATTTAGAGAAAATTTATCAAGCTTATAATACGTGGCTTATAAAACTAAACGCCTAAATGACGGGCAAATCTCGTGTGTAGATTTGCCCTTTTGCCCTGCATGCCTTACATGAGTATAGGAGCACTACTAGGCTCCGGTAATTGAAATCGCTCAGGATAATAGGCTTGGACAAAATACAAACCTTGGGCAGGCGCGGTCATTCCGGCTTTTGTGCGATCTTGTAGCGCTAATAGCTCTGCTATCCATTCAATCGACTTTTCACCTGTTCCAACTTGCAATAAAGAGCCCACAATATTGCGTACCATGTGGTGTAAAAAAGCATTGGCTTTAATATCTACATACACCATCTCACCCGAACGCCATATTTTTAGCTCTTGAATCTCGCGTCTGGCATGTCGAGCCTGACAACCCGCCGCCCGAAAGCTGGAAAAATCATACTCACCGATTAGTACTTGAGCCGCCTGATGCATAGCTTGATCGTTTAGAGGCGCGTAAACCCAGGCTGTTTTATTCTGAAAAGCCGCCGGACGAGCTAAACGATTGGTAATTATGTAACGATAACGCCGAGCTACCGCTGAAAATCGCGCATGAAAATCGTCAGCAATCGGTATGACCCAGCGTAAAGCAATATCATTGGGCAATTTAGAGTTAGTACCAAATAACCAACCACGCGGATCACGTTGGGCTTCGGTATCGAAATGAATAATTTGTCCAACAGCATGCACACCACTGTCAGTACGTCCAGAGCACACGACATTTACAGGATGTGCGGCAATACTAGATAGTGCTTTTTCAACCTGCTCTTGCACGGAAGGCGCATGTCCTAAAATCTGCCACCCATAATATTGAGTTCCATCATATTCCACACAAGCCGCAAATCTCATTCCTATACCCCAAAAAAAAGGCCAGCCAAACGGCTAGCCTTTATAGCGAGGATTGAAGCGAATCTCAACCTGCTTGATGAAGCAATTGTTGAGCCTCGCGACGTTGATCATCATTACCCTCAACTACTACTTCTTCTAAAGTACTCCGTGCACCTTCAATATCTCCCATATCGAGATATGCACGAGCTAAATCTAGCTTAGTACTAATATGCGCTTCATGTAAGTCAATTTCCTCATCTGGCAAATCTAAGAATGACAAGGCATCATCAATATCCCCTAGCCACTCCTCCTCTTGAGAGGGTTTAGCTGAAGGTGTACTGATCGGTGCAACCGCTGCTGCTGAAGGAGCCGACTTAGTGTAGAAATTATTTTCAGGCAAAATCTTATTCAGATCATTGTCTTTAATATGTAACGCTAAATCCGTAACTTTGGCTTTGCTATCCGTGATTGCACTAATAGGAGTACTAGCTGTTGCAGGAGCTGTGCTAGCTGCATTATCACCTAAGGTTAGATTATGCTCTTTGAGTAAATCATCTAAGGCAGAGAAATCCGCATCGTCTAGCTCTTCTAATTCATCTAACTGCATTGTTGCAGCTTGAGTTTTATTAGCTACACCGGCTGCCAATGCACTCGCTCCAGCGACAGTCGCTGCGGCTACAGTACCTGCTTTACTTGTTAAACTATCTAGCCCATCTAAAGCATCCATCGAATGACTGAGAGAGTCTTTAGCAGCTTGCGTTGTCTGAGCAACTTTATCAATAGCTTTATCAGTCCCTAAATCCAACTCATCAAACAAATTGACTAAACCCGTTTCAGGCGTAGCCGGTGTTTTGGCTGTTTGAGGAGTAGGTACAGGATCTGTATCAAAATCTAAACTATCTAGTTCATCTAACATACTGCTAGCAGTAGGTCGAGTACTTTCGATTTTATTAGTAGAGCTGCTTAGCTTTGGCTCATCAAAATCTAAATCAAAGTCAAAATCATCCAGCTCATCGTCCTGAGTAATAGTGGGTGCACTATAAGACTCTTTAGTAGGCTGGTCTGCTTTAATTTCACTAGGTTTAGTTAAATTAATTTCCGGCTTTTGCGAAGCATTCAACGCTAAAGTGTCATTGCCTAAATTAGCCTGAGTTTTAGGTAAGTCTAAATCTGGTAGATCTAGATCATAGTCATCAAAATCATCATCATCATCATCATCGCCCGCTCGTAAGGCCGCATTAGCTACTGCTACAGTACCTGCTGTCGCTGCAACTCCAGCAGTGGCTTTACCTAGATTCAGAGAACTCTCTAAACCTGACGCAAATGTTGAGCCTGTAGCATAAAGTGGATTATCTGGGCTGATTTTACGCCCCCATACCACAATATCGTTCCAGAGCTTGTCTCTATTGGCACCATTATGTGTTGTAAACTCTTGAGCAGCTTGATCAAAAGCAGCACGATTATTAGCCGCAAAATAGTTCTCTAATAACTTATGACGATACTCCATACGCTCAGGGTATTTTTCAATCGCCTTTTTAAGTTCACTTTCTGCCTGTTGATGGAGACCATAAGCAATATAAACATTGGACTCCATTAAGACGTCATCTTCTTCCTCAGCCGCCGCTGGAGTAAGTTGTTTAACCTCTACAACAGGTTCACTTTTCTTCAGGGTAGCTTTTGCCGCTTTAGTACTTGTAGCCCCTTGTACGGGCAAATCAGTACGTTGCTCTGCATGGGTGATGTCATCTTCTAAATTAGCAAAAACATCAGCCCCTGCGATATTGTGCCCTTTATTAGGTGTGGCAATATCATCTTCTAAATCAAAGACTGAGTCGGCAGCACTATCAGTAACTGCTTTTTTCTTTCTACGTCCCAATAAACGCCATAGTAAGCCTAATCCTAATAAACCTAACAGCGAGCCTGCACCAATTTGCAATGCCAAAGGTGAGGTAAGCATACTAAGTAAATCATTTTCTTCAGTAGGCTCTGGTACAGGTGTTACTGCTGGTTTTTGAGTATTGGTGTCTACCGTAGGCTTAACAGTAGTAGTTTGTTGTGTAGTAGGTGGCGGCACACGATTAACAGCACCTTGACCATTAGACTGTAAACCCTGTACTACACCTGCGATATCAGTCCCAGCATTTACATTGGTGGCCGGCAATGTAGTGTTGGGCGCTAACGCCGTTGTTGTCGGTGTAGTTACACCGGCTTGCTGGGTGGGTAACTGCGCAACTGTACTACCCGCACTTGGGGCAGTAGTAGGCGGCGTAGTACCGTTACTAACCGGATTATTGACCGTAGTACTTGGCAATGTACCTTGGCTAGGAAGCGCTGTAGTCGGTTTACCCGCTAACTGCTCTTGCATAGCAGCCGCTTGAGTACTCCCTACTGCTAGGGCATTATTTTTCTTATCAACTAAGGACTCTAACTCACTTAATCTTGAGCGTAGATCAGCATTCTCACGTTGACGTGAAGAAATAGCTTCGCGAGTTAAGGAAAGTTGGTTTTCTAACTCTTGTAAACGCGCCTGACCTGCTGCTGCGGTTGCACTATTACTGGCCACAGGCTGTTGGTTGCCACCTAATACTTTTAACTCTGGCTTTTCATTGTTAGGTTTGGATGGCGTATTATTCGTGTTAATAGCTGCCTGTTGAGTAGGTTTAACCTCACGATCAGGTTTGGTATTAGTCACACGCTCTTGGGCAACTGTCGTGCCAGCTGCACGATTACGGAACTCTTTCCAATCGTTATAGTGTTGGCGTACTTGTTGACGAGCTGCGTTAGGTGTCGTGCCTTGAGCAAGATCCATGGTAGGCGCTTTTAACACTGCACCCCGCTTTAAGCCATTAATGTTTTCGCGAATAAAGGCATTAGGGTTAGCACGGTACAGTGCGACCATCATTTGATCAACTGTCAGCTCACGAGGGCGGGCTTTCGCAGCAATACCATATAAAGTATCTCCTGTACGCACTCGATAAGTACGATTAGGCGCACTACGACGAGCAGGTCTTGCACTGGGCTGCGCTTGAACAGGCTCAGTTTGTGGCTGTGGCTGAGCAGCTACCTGCTGTCTAGCTACACGCTCTGGCTGAGCAGGTGCTGTGGCAACTTGGGTCGGAGCGGGTCTAGGCTGTTGAACAACACGAGGTGTTGGCTGTGGAGCAGGACGTGCCACACGACCGCTAGCGCCTGGTTCCGCACGCACCGTAGCTTCACTAGCTGTAGTACTACCAGGCTGCATTAATACTGGTGGATCCAGCATTACAGTATATTCTTTTAGTAATTGACCTTGAGGCCAACTAACTTCTACCAGAAAATTTACAAATGGCTCATCAATAGGTGCATCTGACGACACCACAATAACAGGTTTACCATTTTTAATCGTTGTTGCGAATCGTAAATTTTCTAAATAAGCGGGACGATCAATACCAACGCGATTAAACACACTAGGAGGTGCAAGACGAACTTGTAATTGACGAGCTTCCTGAGCAGTAGTTGAAAGCAACTCAATCTGAGCTTTCAATGGTTGATTCAGGTTGGAGTTAGACTCAATATCGCCTAGACTCAGCGCGTTGGACACCGCTGGATATGCACCTCCCGCGACGAACACGGCCAAACTTAGAGCCTGCTTATTCACTGCGATTCCCCTTTTATGTGTGCGACTGTTGCATCTCTGATCCATCCCCTGAATTTGCTTTAGCCCTAATTTATGATAATGGATGAATAGTGATCGTAATTATTATCAGTTTTTCAACTATATATGAGCACATTTTGACAAGCAATTGCCTACCTGAAGCCCTAACCAACCATTATAAGCAAGACTAATGGTTAGATAAGCCTATTCTCACAGGAACCCATTAATTTGAGCTGAACTTTTTTCTGAAGCACTATTCCTGAATGTTTACCAATAATTCGGCGATTTGAACAGCATTTAATGCAGCTCCTTTTCGCACATTATCAGCCACTAACCATAAGTTTAAACCATTTGGGTGTGAATAGTCCTCACGAACACGCCCTACCCAAACAGCATCATCATTAGCACCTTCAGTAACAGCCGTAGGATAACCCCCATCCCCTGATGTGTCGATTAAAGACAAACCAGAAGCTGCTTTCAATACTTCATAAGCCTGGTCAACCGTTAATTTCTGCTCGGTCTCTAAATGTACTGCCATAGAATCACCAAAGAATACCGGAACCCTTACACAAGTAGGATTCACTCCTAGGGTAGGTTGTTCTAAGATAGCACGAAGCTCTTGTACCAATTGGTTTTCGTCTTGTGTATAGCCATTATCTTGAAAATCATTAATTTGAGGCAATACATTAAACGCAATTTGTTTGGGATAAAGCTTAGTATCAATGGGTCGTCCATTGAGTAATTGAGCCGTTTGACCTGCTAATTCATCAATACCACTTCTTCCAGACCCAGAAACTGCCTGATAGGTTGTAACATTAATGCGCGTGATTCTAGCCACATCATGTAAAGGTTTTAAAGCTAAAAGTAATTGAATGGTAGTACTTAGCGGATTAGCGACAATATTCCGATCCCGATATTGCTCTATTAGCTGTGGATTAACTTCAGGAACAATAAGGGGGATATCGAGTTGTTTACTGAAGTACCCACTTAAATCAATTACTACACATCCTGCTTGAGCGGCTTCTTCACCATAGGTTTCTGCTAAAGCGGCATCGATAAAAAACGCCAGCTCGACCTCAGTAAAATCAAAACTAGCGATATCTTGTAAATCTAAAGTACGACGACCAAAGTCTACCTCCTCATCCTCCAACGAGGCTTGAGCCAGCGCATATAACTTACTCACCGGAAAATCACGATCAGCTAATATCTCTAATAGAGCTTCACCTACTAATGATTTAGCACCTATTACTGCTACTGTGTATTGTTTGGTCATCGTTCCTTATTTCCTTATGCTCTTAACGCTGCAACTACCGCATCACCCATTTGTGCAGTACCTACACGCTGGCAACCTTCAGTATAAATATCACCCGTGCGAATACCCTGAGCCAGTACTTTCTTCACAGCGGCTTCGATACGACCCGCTAATTGTGGCGCATTGAGGCTATAACGTAACATCATGGCTACCGATAAAATAGTTGCCAATGGATTCGCAATACCTTTCCCTGCAATATCAGGCGCTGAACCATGAATCGGCTCATACATCCCCACACTAGACTCATTCAATGAAGCAGACGGCAACATTCCAATCGAACCGGTCAGCATTGCTGCCGCATCCGATAAAATATCACCAAAGATATTACCTGTTACCATGACATCAAATTGTTTGGGGGCGCGGACTAGTTGCATGGCGGCATTATCCACATACATGTGGCTTAATTCCACCTCCGGATAATCTTTACCCATATCGGTCACAATTTCGCGCCACAACTCAGTAGCCTCAAGTACATTCGCTTTATCTACTGAGCAGAACTTTTTATTACGCTTCATAGCCGTTTCAAAGCCTGTTTTAGCAATGCGCTTAATTTCAGATTCGGTATAAACCATGGTGTTAAAGCCACGACGCTCGCCATTGGCTAAAGTCTCAATACCCCGCGGTTGACCAAAATAAATATCACCGGTTAACTCTCGCACGATCATAATGTCGAGATTAGCCACTAACTCAGGCTTTAGTGAAGAAGCACTGGCTAATTCTTCATATAAAATGGCAGGGCGCAGATTAGCATACAAACCCAAATCCGAACGAATCGCCAACAAACCACGCTCCGGACGTAAAGGGCGATCCAACTTATCATATTGGGGGCCACCTACTGCACCTAATAAAATGGCATCCGCTTTTTTAGCTAGCGCTTGAGTGGATTCTGGATAAGGTTTGCCTTCTGCATCATAAGCAGCACCACCAATATGAGCATGCTCTAATTCAAAATCGAGACTACCTTCGTTTTTAAAGACATGCAGTACTTTTAAAGCCTCATCGACAATCTCTGGACCAATACCATCACCGGGTAATACTAAAATTTTGTTAGTCATTCACTATCACTCTTTATATCAATTAAACAACCAAGGCGCATTGACACGGCGTTTAGCTTCATAAGCCTTAATGTCATCAGCGTGTTGTAAGGTCAAACCAATATCATCTAAACCATTTAATAAGCAGTACTTACGAAACTCATCAATCGTAAAACTAAAGGTTTGTCCACTAGGCGTACTCACCGTTTGCTGAGCTAAATCAATAGTTAACTGATAGCCATCTTGTGCAGCAGTTTCTTTAAATAACTGATCAACTACTTCAGTAGGTAACACAATCGGAAGCAAACCGCTTTTAAAGCTATTGTTAAAGAAAATATCAGCAAAACTAGGCGCGATGACGACTTTAATGCCATAACCATCTAATGCCCACACTGCATGTTCACGCGATGAACCACAACCAAAGTTTTCACGTGCAATGAGTACGGAACCCCCTTGATATTGGGGAAAATTCAACACAAAATCAGAATTAATGCGGCGCTTAGAGTGATCCATCCCTGTCTCACCCGCATCTAAATAGCGCCAATCATCAAATAGATTGGGACCAAAGCCCGTCCGCAAAATCGATTTTAAGTACTGCTTAGGAATAATTGCGTCGGTATCCACATTCGCACGGTCGAGTGGAATCACTTTGCCCGTATGTACGTTAAATTTTTCCATTATAAAGCCCTCACATCGACAAAGTGACCTTTAATAGCTGCCGCTGCTGCCATCGCTGGACTCACTAGATGAGTACGTCCACCCTGCCCTTGGCGACCTTCAAAGTTACGATTAGACGTCGAAGCACAACGCTCACCAGACTCTAAACGATCTGCATTCATAGCTAAACACATGGAGCAACCCGGTTCACGCCACTCAAAACCTGCCTCACGGAAGATTTTATCTAAACCCTCTCGCTCGGCTTGAGCTTTTACTAAACCAGAACCCGGAACAACCATCGCTAATTTTACATTACCCGCGACTTTGCGACCTTTTGCCACCTCAGCCGCTGCACGCAAATCTTCAATACGTGAATTGGTACAAGAGCCAATAAATACTTTATCGACTGCAATAGTGTTAATCGGTTGATTAGCCTGTAAGCCCATGTACTTTAACGCTGCACGAATGCTATTTGCTTTAGTACTATCCGTTTCTTGCTCAGGGTCTGGCGTACTACCACTCACATCTACCACCATTTCGGGCGAAGTACCCCACGTGACTTGTGGTTGGATGCTGGCGGCATCAATCGTGATCTCTAAGTCAAACTTAGCATCATCATCCGAATGTAAATCGCGCCATGCCGCGACCGCTTTATCCCAATCCTCCGCCTTAGGGGCATAAGGACGACCTTTGACATATTCAATAGTGGTATCGTCGACTGCAATCATGCCCGCACGAGCGCCGCCCTCAATCGCCATATTGCAAACCGTCATACGACCTTCCATAGAAAGATCACGAATGGCTTCACCTGCAAATTCCATCGCGTAGCCCGTGCCACCCGCAGTGCCGATTTTGCCAATAATCGCCAGTACTATGTCTTTTGCAGTCACACCATTGCCTACTTTGCCAGCAACAGTGACCCGCATATTTTTCATTTTTTTCTGAATCAAGCATTGCGTTGCCATCACATGCTCTACTTCAGAAGTACCAATGCCGTGCGCTAATGCCCCAAATGCTCCGTGAGTGGAGGTATGCGAGTCACCACATACTACCGTCATACCCGGTAAAGTGGCACCCTGCTCTGGTCCCATGACATGTACGATACCTTGACGGAGATCGCCAAGATTAAACTCAGTCACGCCAAAATCACGGCAATTTTTATCTAAGGTTTCTACTTGTAGACGTGATACGGGATCAGTAATCCCCTTATCTAAATCTTTAGTCGGGATATTGTGATCAGGAACTGCCAGCATCGAACTAACCCGCCAAGGTTGGCGATTGGCAATTTTTAGCCCCTCAAAGGCTTGGGGAGAAGTCACCTCATGGACTAAGTGACGATCAATATAAAGTAAACACGTTCCATCAGCTTCACGGCGTACTACGTGAGCGTCAAAAACTTTATCGTAAAGTGTTTTGCCTGCCACAGGAGTCATCCTCATTGAATGATTAATGACCATTAGCCTAACAGCTTCATATCAATAAATAAAATTCATAATTTTCATCTTCTGCATTCCAAAGTAGAATACATAGTACTTTAATCAGGAGAAGATTATTGCGCAGTACTTAGTGTCTAATAATCTCAATCAGCCCTATGGATATCCAAACTCTCAATGCTTTTATCGAAGTTGCCCGCTTGCAATCGTTTTCCAAAGCAGCGGAAGTGCTGTTTGTGACCCAGCCCGCTATTAGCAAACGGATTACTACCCTAGAAACTGAGCTGGGGACAACCTTATTTAATCGGATTAATCGTAGAGTGACGTTGACCGAAGCAGGACGAGTACTCTTACCTAAGGCGCAAAATCTACGAAATGAATTAAGTGATATTCGCCGCTTAGCCTCTAACTTATCTACGACTGTAGCGGGAGAGTTGGTGATGGGAACCAGTCACCATATTGGTCTACATCGTTTACCGCCCATCTTGAAGACTTTTAATAAAAACTTTCCTGAAGTACGGCTAGATTTACGTTTTGTTAGTTCAGAGGAAGCCTGTGCAGGAGTAGAACAAGGCGATTTAGAATTAGCCATAGTAACTTTGCCAAGTACTCTGCCTGATCAACTCCAAGCTCAACCTATTTGGTTGGATGCTTTATCTGTAGTCGTCAGTCCAGAACATGTATTAACACAACAGGGCTTTTGTAATATCAATACTTTAGCTCAATGCCGTTGTGTATTACCGGGTATAGAAACTCACACCTATTACATAATTGAGCAGGCTTTTGCTATAGAGCATCAAGTACTTGATGTATATATCAGTACTAACTATTTAGAAACTTTAAAGATGCTAGTCGTGGCAGGTTTAGGCTGGTCATTGTTACCTAATACATTAATTGATCAAAGTGTGGTTGTATTAAATACGCCCTTAAAATTAAACCGCTCACTTGGGATTATTACCCACAAAAAAAGAGCTTTATCTTATGCCGCCAAGCAATTGATTCAATTAACCACCCTAAAATAGATCTGACTAATTTTGTCAGATCTATCCTATAGATTAAGGTTTTTATTAACTCGTTGTATCCGAAAAAGAGCTTGAATCTGAAGTACTAATGGTAACTACTACATCATTATAATCTTTATCGTTTTTACAAGTTCCATAGCGATCTTCAAAAGTAATACTAACGGAGCCATCAGCATTTGTACTGATTTTGGCACCACTACCATTACCATTACCATAAACATAAGTATTTTGAGTTTGATTATAAACACGAATATCAGAGCTATTAATCGCACCCATTTCCGTGCCTGTAGTTAAAGGTTGCCACGTACCGTTACTATTACGAATTTGTACGACATCTTTATCCGCATTATTCGCATCATAATAGACTGTTGCAGTCCCTGCTGGCAAAGGTGTTGACGAGGTAGTAGTACCACACTTTGAGTAACTACCGTCCTTAGTGTAGCTAGTCGTAGACGTTGAGCTGGTAGTTGAATCACATTGAGTACTAACAGACGTATTAGTACTTCCACTAACTTGTCCTGTTAGAAAACTAAAGATATCCGAAAATGAATTATTATAATTAAAAAACCCAGTATAGTTAAAAGGACTCGTATAACTACAAGTACCATAAGGACTATAGGTAGTCGTCGAAGTATTAGTATTGGTGTTAGATGTGCGGCTATTAGAAGTCGAATAGTTATTGGAATAGGAATAATATGTCATGAGAACCTCTAGTTTTTTAGTCAATTTAAGCTGACAAGCGGAGATTTTTAGAGATTAATATTAGTTGATTACCAATGCTTGCCATGCGACTTAGTAGTTTAATGTAGGATTCATTTTTTATAAGTGAACTATGGATTAACGGTCATTTTTTCTAGAGAAAAGCCTTTTAAGATAAGCGCTTTAAAATTTTTAATACCCTAGAGCTGTTGTTAATTAAAAGCATTAGAATAATTAAATCAAAAGCCTATAATAAGCAATTAATTTTTACTATAAAAACCCTTTTTATTTTAATATTTTATACTAAATCAAATAATCTGACTAAAAACGCATCAATCATGCTATAATTTATTTTGTTCCTAGATAAATTAATAACTAGTACAAAGCTGTCTCAGTATTACTCAACTGATAACTCTTTAATAACCAAGTATATAAATAATTACTTACGTAGTTACACCATACTTCTGATACAACACTCACATTATTTACGTAATAATACGTATACTCTTTCAGATGAACACCCGCTAGAGTTATCGACCACAAGTGACCCATACTTACATTGAATGGCTGTGTTGATTGATTAAAATAAATCCCTATTTCAATCACTATTAAACAGTCAAATGAATAAGCACAACAAGTCTCTACGTTTTAGGAGGTTTAGCTAGTTAAATGGAATTTTAGATTGGCATTAGTATAAGGAGATTACTTAAGCCTCCTTATACTATTTAATACGATTATTGTATTAATAAACCTTGTTCATTAAAAATACCGTCAAATAAAACGGAGCTTAAGTAACGTTCCCCTGAATCAGGTAAAATCACGACTAGGGTTTTGCCTGCGTTTTCTTCACGCTGAGCGACTCTTGCCGCTACGGCTACCGCCGCACCACAGGAAATCCCCGCTAGAATTCCTTCCTCACGAGTTAAACGTTGTGCATATTCAATAGCTTCCTCATTGGTCACTTGCTCAATCGTATCAATCAATGACAAATCGAGTACTTCAGGAATAAAACCAGCCCCAATACCTTGGATTTTATGTGGAGCTGGCTTAATAGCCTCACCACTACGTTTTTGAGTCAAAACGGGACTCGCCGCTGGCTCGACTGCAATCGATTGAATAGCTTTACCTTGTACTTCTTTAAAATAACGAGTTACACCTGTTATTGTTCCGCCCGTGCCTACACCTGCTATGAAAATATCCACCTTTCCATCCGTTGCATTCCATATTTCAGGCCCTGTCGTTTTGACGTGGATAGCGGGATTGGCAGGATTTTTAAACTGTTGCAGTAGTACATATCTATCAGGATCAGAAGCCGCAATTTCTTCGGCTTTCGCCACTGCACCATTCATCCCTTTAGCACCCTCAGTCAGTACTAATTTTGCACCATAAGCACTCAACAATTTACGCCGTTCAATGCTCATCGTTTCGGGCATGGTTAAAGTGAGAGGAATGCCGCGGGCGGCCGCTACAAAGGCGAGTGCAATACCCGTATTACCACTAGTAGGCTCGACTAGCTCTTTGCCTGCCGTCAAAATCCCCCTTTGTTCAGCGTCCCAGATCATAGCGGCACCAATTCGGCATTTCACCGAATAAGCGGGATTACGTCCTTCGATTTTGGCTAATACGGTAGCTTTGCTATTCCCAATCACCCGATTGAGTTTAACTAAGGGAGTGTTACCAATTGACTGGGAATTATCATCAAACCAATGTGCCATAATTGTATTCCTTATTCTGTGTTAGGGATTGGTGCTCTACTTTAATGATTTAGCGTAGGCATTAAAAACAATAAATAAGGATAACTATTTCACCGTTTGCTATATACTTATTAGTCTAATAAAAAAATTATAATTATTAATTAGTTAAAAACTAATGTTGTGGCTTAGGGTTAAAATCTAAGCCACTCAGTAGACTATTGAAATTACTCTATTTCCAAACGTTTAGCGAAATTTAGCCGCACGCTCTGGGAAATTAAGCTCGAGTACTTTGACACTGTCGGCTGCAATATCCACTTTGCCCATTTTCCGCGCACTGATAATCTTAATCTCTAGCGCATCAATCACGGCGGGTGAGCCTTGATAATGTTTAATCGCATATTCGGCTCGATTAAACGCGGCTAACCATGCCTCACGTTCCATATAGTACTTCGCTACATTCACTTCAGAATACGCCAAAGTATTACGTAAGTACTGTACACGCTGCTTAGCATCGCCTGTGTATTTACTCTCAGGAAAACGATTGATTAAAGTCGAAAAATCTTGGAATGCTTCTTTTTGGCGGACAATATCAAGATCAGCAATGCTACGTGGAAATACCTTATCCACTAAGCTACTGCCACGATTAAAGTTAACCAAGCCACGTAAATAAAGCGCATAATCCACTTTAGGACTCATAGGATTCATGCGAACAAAGCGATCAATCGCATCTAATGCAGAATCCGGTTCGTCATATTTATAGTAGGCGTAGGCCGCCTCCAATTGTGCTTGTTGTGCATAGGGGCCTAAAGGAAAACGTGCTTCTAACGTTTCATAAAGGCTAATGGCTGATTTATAATCCCCGTCTTTCGTTGCTTTTTGAGCTTTCGAGTAAAGCTGATTAGCAGTGAGTTTGTTATTCGGGTCAACGCTGGGTTTAGTACTACTACTGGTTGATGAGCAAGCCCCCATGCTCAAAGCCAAAAAGGTAGCTAATAACACCGTATTGGCGCGTTGCAGATGTTGCTTAAACATTTTTGTGGTTATCGACATTTGCTTAATAACACGTATGATGGATTGAAGTTTGTTAGTATAGCCACAAAGCCGTTCAAGATGTATCAAAATCAAAAAATTACCCATACCGTCCCTATGGAGCTGTCAGGTCAACGTTTAGATCAAGTACTGGCAACCCTTTGCCCTGACTTTTCGCGTAGCCAGTTGCAAAAATGGATTAAGTCCGACGGGGTATTGGTCAATGGTAAAGCCGTAAAACCCAAAGAGCGCTTATTAGGTGGCGAACTCATTGAAGTCGATGCGGAATATGAAATTCAAACCGAATTTGAACCCGAAGATATTCCCCTCGATATTGTGTATGAAGATGACTCGATTCTGATCATTAATAAACCTGCCGATTTAGTAGTTCACCCTGCCGCAGGTAATTGGTCAGGTACTTTGGTCAATGCCTTACTGTTTCACGATGAATCCTTAAAACAAATTCCCCGCGCAGGCATTGTGCATCGTTTGGATAAGGATACATCCGGTTTGATGGTCGTCGCTAAAACCTTAGAAGCTCATTTTTCTCTGGTAAATCAACTCCAAGAGCGCACCGTATCGCGCGAGTACTTAGCGTTAGTACAACGCTCTATCATTGCGGGCGGTACCATCGAGGGCAATATTGGTCGCCATCACAATGATCGTAAACGCATGGCTGTCCTTGAAGAAGGAGGTCGTGAAGCGATTACGCATTTCCGTGTCGAGGAGCGTTTTGCTAATCACACCTTATTACGGGTGGCTTTAGAAACGGGGCGAACTCATCAAATCCGTGTGCATTTAAGTACTCATCATATGCCGATTGTGGGTGATCCGGTCTATGGCGGGCGCTTTAAAGTCCCTGCGGGCATTTCGGATGAATTACGTAATGCCTTAAATACCTTTCCCCGCCAAGCCTTACACGCCACATTGTTGGCGTTAGAGCATCCTGAAACGGGTGAAGAAATGGAGTGGGAGGTAGAAGTACCGGATGATATGGCTGAAATATTAGATTTATTACGCGCTGAAGATGAGCGCTTAGCTCAGGGTTTATAAGTACTTATGAATCAGTCTGCCATTTTAAATCAAGGTTGGTTAATTCCTGATTGGCCAGCCCCTGCTAATGTCTGCGCCTTTACTACGACTCGCAAAGGGGGTGTCAGTGTCGCCCCCTATGACAGTTTAAATCTAGGGGATCATGTTGAAGACCTGCCTCTAGCCGTCGAACGTAATCGTCAAATCGTGGGTGATATCGCAAACCTTCCCAGCGAACCGCTTTGGCTCAAACAAGTACATGGTACAGTTGTAATGGGCATGGACGGCGGCGGCAGTTGCTATCCTACTGCGGATGCCTCTATCGCTATTAAACCTAAACAAGTGTGTGTAGTAATGACGGCTGATTGCTTACCTGTATTATTTTGTAATCAATCAGGTACTAAAGTCGCCGCCGCACACGCAGGTTGGCGAGGTTTATGTGATGGTATGTTAGAGCAAACTATCAGAGCTTTTGGCGATGAGCCATCAGAATTACTCGCATGGATAGGCCCTGGCATTGGTGCTAATGCCTTTGAGGTAGGGGCTGAAGTACGGGCGGAGTTTATTGTTATCGATGCTCAGGCAGAAAGCGCATTTAAACCCTCTCACAAGGAAGGCAAATGGTTAGGTGATCTTTATAAAATCGCCCGACAGCGATTAGCTACTGCGGGAGTTACGGCTGTATATGGCGGTAATTACTGCACTTATGAAGATGCAGAACGCTTTTTCTCGTATCGACGCGAGGGTAAAACAGGACGAATGGGTAGTTTTATCTGGCTGGCATGAGCGCAATACTCATGCCCAAAGAAGGTAGTATTAACTACGCGAGAGACGTTTAGCGTTGGACACTACACGCTTGTGGACAGGAGCAATACCTTTACTCAGCACATTTAAAGTAGCGGCTTCAAATTGCTTAGCAGATTGCTCCAGTGACATCGCTTGTCCAAAATAAGGGTTGAATGAGCGCATCCACATCCACATAAACTCATTTTGGGCTTTCCACATTTGAGTCGCCATTGCCATCCATGCTTCGGTAAAGGCTTCAACTTTTTCAGCACCCATTTGATAAAACTCGTGTTGGTCTTGAGCGCTAGGATTAGCGCCCGCAAGCGCCATACGAGTGGTGCGCATTGCAATCACTTGCGGGGCGGCGACAGCAATTTCAGCCGCTTGGGTCGCAAGACGATAGGATTTTTTGAGGTTAGACATACAGGCTCCAAGTAAAGCAAATAAAGTACTCAAGGCTAAATACTTTCGCGATTAGCATATCAATAAACTAGGAAAACCTATAACTTAATATCAACGGATTTTTCGCTTAAAAACGGTTTGATAACCCCCCTCACCAAAGACAAAACCTTTGCCCCTCCTTAGGCAACCCAGCGACAGTCAATCTAGTGAAAGTCGAGACAGCTAACAGGGTTAAGTACTTAAATGAGCGCAGTTTTAATGAAAAACCTAACGAGTCTAATGATTTGATTGTCTAATCGCAAAGAACTCGCCATTAAATCGAGTGGTAATCACACCGTTGTATTCAATCATGGAAAGCATAGGGATTTTAGCTTTGCCTTTTGCCACTAGCTGCTCTTTAAAATGGCTCCATGCGGCATGATCGACGATGGCTCTAGCGCTGAAATCGCCTGCGGTGGGTAGTTCATATTCAAGCTGAGTACGACGCACGACTACTGAGCTTTCTAGCCCCTCACGCACCAACCGACTGTGCACCAGTGACCATGCTGCTAATGTCGCCAAAGTTGCCACGCTACCCCCAAATACCGTTTGATGAGGGTTAATATTGGGTGCTAATGGGGCTTGCAAAATGAGTTGTTCGTTCTCGGCGGCTAAAACCGTTACTTGCATCGCATTAGTGAGTGGAATATAGGTATGTAAATAGTTCTGTAGTTCGTTAGCTGTCATGATTAAAAGCTAAATTATTTAAAGTAATATTATGCCCTACTCTACTACTAAAAATCTAATTTCGAATTTATAAAACCCTACTCACTACGCTTATTAATATGATAATCCAACCGTAAATGATCAATATCTTGACTTAAATAATACAACCAATTATTAGCCGTAAATTTCTTCATCGTTTTACCGCGTCTATAGTGCTGCCAATAGCTATTATAGTGTCGTGGATAAAAGAGCAGACCCACTAATACGACTATGATAGTAGGGAGTGAGTACTTTCCTACCCCTAATAAACAGCATTGCATGTATATTTCTTCTAATACCCCTGTAGAGTAGCCTAGTAATATATGATAAACATCATGGCTTTCAAGCTTTTCCATGAGATCAAAATCATGCGCTATTAAAAATTGACCTAGAGTCTGACCTAAGCTATTAACTGGATAATTGATCAGTTGATTTTTATTAATTAGCCAAGCTTTTTTATTAGAATGAGCAAAAACTCTGTATATTTTATAAAGTACTTTGACTAACCATTGACAGGTATAGTCTCGCCAATCGTTATGAAAATGATGTGTGTTCATAGCTACTACTAGTATTTAATAGAGCTATGATTGTGGTATGGTTAATTGAATATAATTTGCATTCTTTGGAGTAAGTGTGTGGATTTTTTATGGATTAAAATTGCAGTACTTCTTTTACCAACTAATTTTCACCTTGCGATAACCAAATCGTAATGCCTTAGAATGATCATCTCCCATATAAATATCGATTTTCTTTTCCCAACGCTTATGCATCTTATCAAGTACTAAGTACTCGCCCTCTAAACCACTGATTTTGACTTTGGTGTTACGTTTTAAGCCAAACTCATTGAGTAAATCACGGGACACTGCAATCGCTTTAATGCCCGGCTCTAAACGATCACCCCACGCGGTACGCAAGGGTTTTGGCATATTTAATGACGTAAACGCAGTGGCTTTTACCGTCAAGGATTGTGCTGACTCCATTTTCGCTGCCATCACAGCAGGTATATGGCATAGAGCGATAAGCATCACCCCTACACTAATAGTCTTATAGTTCATCTACGGGCACTTCTAACAGTTTTTCGGATTGGCTATAAAGTTTTTATTCGAGTGATGCTGACTGTAGCACAAGTACTTTTTATAACTAAACTACTAAAGCAGTGATTATTTAAAT
Source organism: Pseudomonadota bacterium (assembly GCA_039797965.1). GTDB lineage: Bacteria > Pseudomonadota > Gammaproteobacteria > Thiotrichales > Thiotrichaceae > Thiofilum. Next base: position 1,821 of record JBDKGX010000020.1, on the reverse strand, counting down.
GATGGTTATTAAGTTTATAGATAGGATTGGTATTAAAACAACAGTAATTTAATGATAGGCAGGATAGTTAAGAAAAATTAGGCTGTTTGAGAAGTATAGTGTTGTGGATAGGCAACAATGATTCGAGGGTTTTTCTATAAGCTGAGTAGAGTTTTAGCAGTTAACTTTCCGACGAGCTGTATAAGACTTGGTAATACCATGCACTAGTACTCTTTAGGCAAACCAAACTATTAAGCAATAGCTGAATCAATGTAATCAATACAAGATTAATAGAGGACTACTTTAAGCAATGTAAGAAACAAGCTGCCCTTTAGTAGCTGACATACTATTTAATTTGGTACCAAGCTGGTCTTTTAATAAAATAGCAAATTTCTCAATTAACTCTAAGAGACTTTGTTGATTATATATCGTATATAAACTATTTTTTGGGCTGAAGTAAACCAGTACTTTCTTATGCTGCTCCTGCAATTCAATTAAGTTATTGAGTGAACCAACACTTTTACCATCCCATAAAATAAAGCCATAGTCTGCTACTTTTGCCATCGCTAAATCTTTTTGAGTGTAAAAGTCTCTACCTTTCAAATTGTTAGGTACTGTAATATGTTGCTCAGACCAATTTCCTAAATTGTTACGACAAGACTCTCCAGAGCAATAGATAGTCACATTAGGATAACTCATACTAGCCAAGTACTTTTGAATAGCTTTATCTACGCCATTGGCATCACCCACTACAATATTGAATTTTTGGTTTACAATATTATTGATGCGTTGAAGTACTTGATTACTTAGGCACGAAATAGATCTGGAGCCTGAAATAAAAATGGTAGTCATCGCTTACTCCTTGTTTTAGTCATTACTAAGACAAAGACATCTTTAACTTTGGCATGTTTATAAAGTAAATCGGTCGCTACTGATAAAGTAGAGCCAGAACGATATAAATCGTCTACTAGCAATACATTTTTACCCATTACTTGCGCCATATTGTTTAGCTCCAATTGCTCACTCAGTAGTTTTAAGCGTTGCTGAGGATCATCGATATTTTTCAGCTCTTCGCTGCCCTTATGCTTCACTAATACATCCAAGCCTAATCGAACATTAAGTTTTTCGCTAAGAGCTTTTGCTATGGCATCGACAGGCTGCACGCGGCGATTTTTGTTACTTGAGGGAACGGGTACTATGACATCCATACTCTCTAGACCTTTAAATTTAGAGAGTAGTTCGATAATGTCTGGCAAGATGGAAATATCACCTTGATACTTAAGACGATAGACTAACTCGCCCATTTCACTACGAGTAGTTTGCCATGCATTATGACCGTGCTCATCTACGCCAAGATAAGTACTATCCAGAGTGTGAACATCGTAAGCAAAACCTAATTTCCAATTGCCCTTTAGTTCAATTGTCATAGCAATTATTCCCTACTTTAATGACCATAGTATTTCAAACTAAAGCCTACAGAAATTGGAGAAAAATCATCTATACATGAAACACTTACTTTGATTTTTCTACGATGGTCGTAATAAGTATGATAGTGCACTTGCTTACGCACAAGCTCTAACTCATGTAACCCAATACTTAAAGCTCCTAAAATACCCTCAGAATCAAACTCTTTATTTAAAAAATGCGGAGCCGTTCTTTTTATATCAATATAAATAAAACTAACGAAACTTCCTTCTACCTCAATAAACATTCTGCACTCATCATCTTCAACAACAATATTGCCAGTCTCATTAATAATAGTATTTAACTCTTTAGATAGGTCATCTGCTTTTCTTCCTAGGTATTGAAAGGGACGATGAAATGGTTTGTGAAAAATAGGCA
>JBDKGX010000019.1:0-35517 GCA_039797965.1 Pseudomonadota bacterium | reverse complement strand
AGCTAGCTTTAATGATCTTGAGGGCGCTTTTGATATCGTTATTAATGGTACTTCTGCCAGTCTACACGGCGAGTTACCTCCTATCCCTAGCGTTTGTATTCAGCCCAGTACTTTTTGTTACGACATGATGTATGGTGCAGAGCCTACACTATTTATGCAATGGGCTAGTACTCAAGGCAGCCAATACGTACACGATGGTTTGGGAATGCTAGTCGAACAAGCAGCAGAAGCCTTCAAACTCTGGCGTGGTGTCTTACCCAATACCCAATCGGTACTCACTCAACTACGTAAAGAGCTTAAATAAATAATAAATTTTTAATCACTAGGTTTAGGAGTACTTGTAGCTTAAGTACTCCCTAGATGGTTTTGTTTCTTTCTAACTCGGCTCTTTCAGCCATTCCACCGTCCAACTCGCTTTATCATCTTGAGCTAGTACTTCTGTCAAAATCGGTAAGATAGTGTTGAGTTGAGTATCTAATTGCCAAGGTGCATTGACGATTAGCATACCAGACCCATGCATACCGAATTCACTTTGTGCGCCTTGTACTTTTAATTCGACTTTTAGCAAGTTGGTATAAGTACCTTGTTTTATTTTTCGCAGCATAGTAGCGCTATGGTCGCGTTGTGTCGCTAAGATAGGATACCACACAGCATAGATCCCCGTTGCCCAACGTTTATAAGCCTGAGCTAATGTATCAGTAACTAACTGATAATCTTGCTTCAGCTCGTAAGGTGGGTCAATCAGTACTACACCACGCTTAAGAGGGGGAGGTACTCTTGCAATAAGCTCCTGAAACCCATCCTGAACCACTATCTTAGTATTCTTGTATTGCTTTCCTAGGTTGGATTTGAGTATTTTTTCATCATCTGGATGCAGTTCAATTAGAACCAAATGATCAGTCGATCTGACTAATGTTTGAGCAATCCATGGTGAGCCAGGATAGTTCAGAGGGAGATCTTTATCACCTATTTGACTGTTGAGGCGTTGGATGCAATCAAAATAAGGTTTTAGTAGTGGTAAACGAGTGCGTTGTGGCCAAAGCATTTGAATGCCTGTTGCGGCCTCTTGAGTCTTAAGTGCCCAATCAGAATCTAATCGGTATAAGCCTGCACCTGCGTGAGTGTCAAGGTAGTAGTACGCTTTATCCTTTTGATTAAGGTTGGTTAAAATAAGGCTTAGGGCGGCGTGTTTTAAAATATCTGCATGATTTCCGGCATGAAAGGCATGACGATAGCTAAGCATAGTGGGATTCCAATTGATAACCCTTATATGCTAGCAAACACCTCACAGTGCAACCATAGCAAACCTATTAGAATTCCTGTAGTGTGTATAAATATCGTGCATATCACAGGACGCCAATAAATACTTTAAAACAAAGCAATTCAAGCTTTTGTGAATGTTGAGGGAAGAAACATGAAGGGGTTTTATCGTTACGCCCATTGGGTATTAGTGTTGTTGTGTGTCATCAGTACTAGCGCTCAGGCGGTAGGAGACGGTTCGGGTACTGTGAGTTTAAGGGCGGTGACAGCAGCTGGAGCGCCGTTAATGCGCCCTGTTTCATGGAAAATTTACGAGGTTAAGGAAGGTAATCGCTCTTTAACGACGGCTTTTAGTCGCCACGCAGGTGTGCTGAATTTACACCAAGGTAATTATATCGCTGAGCTTTTGTTTAGTGGTATTCGGTATGAGCAGCCTTTTACTTTGAAAGCTCAGCATGATGTAGATGTCACTATTTCAATTAAAAGTGAAACACGAGTGTTTTAAGTGTTCGGAGACAAGGGCAAGTGCACGTGCTCTTTAGTCAAAAAATCTACTAGGCGTATAAGAGGTAGTCCAATAAGGGCAGTAGGATCGTCGCCAATCATTTTTTCAAACAAAGAAATACCCAAACCTTCTGATTTAAAACTACCCGCACATTGATAGGGTTGTTCTGTTTTTAAATAGTTTTCGATCATAGTGAGGGTTAAAGGACGAAATTTTACCGCATAGTGTATGACATCAACTTGTGCTACCCCAGTATAACTATTTAAAAGACATAAACCGGTTAGAAACTCAACTTGTTGATTAGAAGAAGCTTGTAATTGAGCGACTGCTTTATCATGAGTGTGAGGTTTACCTAAGATTTGGTCTTTTAAAACGGCTACTTGATCTGAACCTATAATTAAGGCATGTGGAAATTGGTTTTGTACCGCTTGAGCTTTTTCTAAGGCTAAACGTGCGACTAATTCTAAAGCAGGTTCTTGCCCTTGACGACTTTCGTCAATATTAGGCGAGGCACATTGAAAAGGGATATGTAGGCGTGAAAGTAGTTCTTGACGAAATTTAGAAGTAGAGGCTAGAACAAGAGAGGGTAGTTGAGCAGTCATAAGCGCTATCTTGAAATCACTAAAGAAATAGATAAAAAGCTCCACATCATAGTGATTTTTCTTTACACTTGCACCCCCAGCTTCATATAATCGCGCCCTTATGTTGAATAGGTTACCCGTTGAAATTAATCCGTTTCGCTATGTTGAGCAGCGACGTGAGCTAAAAGGCATTATGCCTTTAGGTGAAATGCGTCGTTTAGCTGATTTAGCGTTAGATGATAATGGTAATTTTCAAGTAGATTTAGCCTTTGCACTATCTGATATCCATTTACCCATGGTGACAGGTACTATACAAGGTAAATTACAAATTGAATGTCAGCGTTGTTTGCAACCTATGACATTGACTATTAATCATTCTGTTGAGATCGTATTTACTCGCTCAGAGACAGATCGTCGCCCTGAAGACGCAGGCTACGAAAGTTGGTTAGTCGAAGACGATAGCCTATTTTTGCGTGATTTTGTGGAAGATGAGCTATTACTTGCCATGCCACTGATACCGCGCCATGATTCCTGTCAGCCCGTAAGACCCTTAATTGAGGGCTACGCGGAAGATGAGGTTGAAAATGAGCCTGATGCAGCGGAGCCTAAACAAAATCCGTTTGCAGTTTTAAAGAATTGGAAAAAATCGGAGTAAGCTACTATGGCAGTCGCTCAAACTCGCAAATCACGCTCTCGCCGTGATATGCGCCGCTCACACGATGCATTAAAAAATCGTGCACTATCAGTTGATCCCGTTTCAGGTGAGACGCATTTACGTCACCACATGACTCCAGATGGATTCTATCGTGGTCGTCAGATCATCAAGACTGAAGTTGAAGTGGAAGAAGTCCAAGAGTAAACCAAAGTCTTTAGGCGTATAAGATTACTTTTACCCCTAAATGTATTTAAAATCGCGGGCTTGTCCCGCGATTTTTTTTGATAATGTGTTGGATAAATTATGGCTAACAAATACCGTATTGCGTTAGATGCAATGGGTGGTGATCATGGGCTAGAGGTCACTGTACCAGCAGCTTTAAAAGCATTGGCAACTCATGCGGATATTGAATTAATTCTTGTGGGTGATGAGGCACAAATTACTAGTACTTTAACCCAACACAAAGCGGCTCTTTCTGAGCGCTTAAGCCTTAAAGCGACTACTCAAGTCGTGGCAATGGACGAATCCCCTACCAGCGCACTTAAAAATAAAAAAGACTCGTCTATGCGAGTCGCTATCAACTTAGTGAAAGAAGGTTTAGCAGATGCTGCCGTCAGTGCTGGTAATACAGGGGCTTTGATGGCGACGGCTCGGTTTGTATTAAAAACCTTGCCCGGAATTGATCGTCCTGCTATTTGTACCGTGTTACCCTCCATTAATGGGCATACCCATATGTTAGATTTGGGTGCTAATGTGGACTCTTCAGCAGAGCACTTATATCAATTTGCTTTAATGGGTTCGGAGCTGGCTAAAGCTATTGATGATATTGAGTCACCTAAGGTGGGTCTACTAAATATCGGACAAGAAGAAATTAAGGGCAATGAGCAAGTCAAAGCCGCTCATGCTTTATTAAATAAGTCACCTTTAAATTATATTGGTTATGTTGAGGGGGATGATATTTACCTCAGCGATGTTGACGTAGTAGTGTGCGATGGCTTTGTGGGTAATGTGGCTCTGAAAAACACGGAGGGTGTTGCTAAAATGATTGCTACTCTCTTAAAAAGTGGTTTTAAGAAAAATATACTCACTAAACTGGCAGGTTTAATTGCATTACCAGTCTTAAATAACTTTCGTAAACAGGTCGATCCCCGCCGTTATAATGGCGCAAGTTTTTTAGGATTACGGGGCATTGTGGTTAAAAGTCATGGTGGGGCTGATAGTTTTGCTTATGCCAATGCCATTGAAATGGCCCGTACTGAAATTATTAAGAAAGTCCCACAACGTATTGATAAGCAACTTGAGGCGTTATTGGTAGCGAGAACTGACGTATGATTTATTCACGTATTACTGGCACAGGTAGTTACTTACCACCCCGCATTATGACCAATAACGATATTGCTCAGTTTGTAGATACTACGGATGAGTGGATTTTTGAGCGGACGGGTATTCGTCAACGTCATATTGTTGACCACGAAACCTCTTGTGATCTAGCGGAGATTGCGGCACGTCGCGCTTTGGAGATGGCAGGTCGTGAGCCTAATGAGGTGGATTTAATTGTATTAGGTACCTCAACCCCCGATTTGATTTTTCCCAGTACAGGCTGTTTACTCCAAGGGCGTTTAGGTATTACCAACGGTGGGGCGGCTTTTGATGTGAATGCGGCGTGTTCTGGTTTTACTTATGCTTTAAGTGTCGCCGATAAATTTGTACGTAGTGGTGTTAGTAAATGTGCCTTAGTCGTGGGCGCTGAAACGATGTCTAAACTGCTCGACTGGAATGATCGAGGTACTTGTGTGTTGTTTGGCGACGGTGCAGGGGCATTAGTACTCGAAGCAAGCACCGAGCCGGGTATTTACTCCACTCACATTCATTCAGAAGGCAGTCACGAGGAATTACTCAATGTTGCAGCGGGTGTATCGCGTAATCGTGATGTGCTCTTAGCTGATAAAGCCTTTTTGCGCATGAAAGGCAATGAAGTATTCCGTATGGCGGTTACAACACTTGGACGTATTGTTGAGGAAACGCTAGAAGCTAATCATCTGACCAAAGCAGAGGTTGATTGGCTAGTACCTCATCAAGCTAATATTCGCATTATTCAAGCAACGGCTAAAAAATTAGAGATGCCGATGGAGCGAGTTGTCGTCACGGTGGGTGAACAGGGTAATACTTCTGCGGCTTCTATTCCCATTGCATTTGATACCGCTGTACGGGATGGTCGTATTCAGCGTGGACAAACCGTTTTGCTAGAGGCGTTTGGTGGTGGGTTTACATGGGGTTCGGCATTAGTACGATTCTAACGTTTTAAGGTGAGGCTATGGCAACTGAAATTGAGCGTAAATTTTTGGTGATTTCTGATACTTGGCGTTTACAAGTACAGCGCTCAGAACAGTTTCGCCAAGGCTATTTAAGTAATAATCCTACCGCTTCTGTGCGAGTCCGGATTGAGAATGACCAAGCCAATCTCAATATTAAAGGGATGACGATTGGCGTATCACGTCCAGAGTATGAGTACTCCATTCCTTTACATGATGCCCAAGAGTTATTAAGTACTTTATGTCAGCCACCACTCATAGAAAAAACGCGCCACTACATCGAGTACTCAGGCAAGCTCTGGGAAATTGACGAGTTTCATGGCGATAATCAGGGTTTAGTCGTGGCTGAGATTGAATTAAAAGACGCTAATGAAACCTTTGCTCTCCCTGACTGGGCAGGCAAAGACGTGTCGCATGAGCCACGTTATTATAATGTGCGTTTAACACAATATCCCTACCGACAGTGGACAGCGGACGAACAAAGCTGCTAGAGCACTTTATCACTATTTAAATGAGTAACGATTTAAGGTAGTACTACCAACACCATAGTCTACTCACCACCATTATTTTAAAAGGGTCAAATTTCCATCATGAGCGAGACCAATAAACCTTTAAATTTCATTGAGAAAATCGTGGAAGACGATTTGGCTAGCAGTAAAGTGACCCAAGTCCATACCCGTTTTCCCCCAGAACCCAATGGCTATTTACACTTAGGGCACGCTAAATCGATTTGGCTAAATTTTGGTTTAGCTCAACGTTATGGTGGTGTGTGCAATTTGCGTATGGACGACACTAATCCTGCTAAAGAAGATGAGGAGTATGTCGAGTCTATTCAACGCGATGTGCAATGGCTAGGGTATCAATGGGAAGGTAAAGTTCGTTATGCCTCTGATTATTTTGATCAACTTTACCAATGGGCGGTTTACCTGATTGAGCAAGGTAAAGCGTATGTCTGTGATTTAACAGCAGACCAAGTCCGCGAATATCGGGGTACTTTAACGGAGGCTGGTAAAGATAGCCCCTACCGTAATCGTTCAGTGGAAGAGAATTTATCGTTATTTGAAAAAATGCGTGCGGGTGAGTTTGAAGAGGGTACTTGCGCTTTGCGGGTTAAAATTGATATGGCTTCGCCTAATATCAATTTACGTGATCCTGTGATCTACCGTATTAAAAAAGCCTCCCATCACCAAACGGGTGATAAATGGTGTATCTATCCTTCCTATGACTACGCGCATGGTCAAAGTGATGCGATTGAGGGAATTACTCACTCGATTTGTACTTTAGAATTTGAAGCGCATCGCCCTTTGTATGAGTGGTTTATTGCTAATTTGCCTGTGCCTGCCACGCCTCATCAATACGAATTTTCGCGTTTGAACGTGAACTATACGGTCACAAGTAAGCGCAAACTCAAACAGCTAGTCGATGAAAAGCATGTGACGGGTTGGGATGATCCGCGTATGCCTACTATCGCCGGAATGCGTCGCCGTGGTTTTACTCCGAAAGCCTTGCGTGATTTTTGTGAAATGGCAGGGGTCACAAAGGTTGAGGGGGTTGTTGATATTGGCATGCTTGAATATGCCATTCGTGAAGACCTCAATGAAAACTCACCGCGTGCGATGTGTGTATTGGAGCCCTTAAAAGTCGTTTTGGTCAATTATCCAGAAGATAAAACAGAAACCATGATGGCCGCTAATCATCCACAAAATGAAGCATTTGGCTCGCGCGAACTACCTTTTAGTCGTGAGCTGTGGATTGAAAAAGATGATTTTCGCGAGGAAGCCAATAAGCAATATAAACGTTTAGTACTGGGTAAACGTGTGCGGTTGCGCAATGCTTATGTTATTGAAGCCATAGAAGCGATTAAAGACGCGGCAGGCAATGTTACTGAAGTGCACGCCAAAGTGATTGAAGATACGCTAGGCAAAGACCCCGCCGATGGTGTCAAAGCTAAAGGTGTGATTCATTGGGTGGATGTTAAGTCTAATGTTGAGTGTGAAGTGCATTTGTATGATCGCTTGTTTAGTGACGTAGCGCCCGATGCAGGGGGTAAGAACTTCCTCGACTTTATTAATCCCAATAGTTTAGTAGTACTTCAAGGCTGTAAAGGCGAAGTGAATCTGGCTAAAGCAGATACTGAAACGCGTTATCAATTTGAGCGCCAAGGCTATTTTATCCAAGACTATAAAAACTCTACTCCAGAGCATTTAGTCTTTAATCGTGTGATTAGCCTCAAAGACACTTGGGAAAAAAGCGCTGCTAGTGTTTAGTAATTTCCCTTATTTAAAGTACTCGGTTTAATATCGAGTACTTTCTTCAAGTACTCCCTCTTGTAATATATCTTGCCTTAATGCTCCCATCGTCAAGCGATACTACCCGTTGATCAAAACGGTTCTAAGCAATTTCAATTAACTAGTTCAAACTACTTCGAATGGATTAGGTTATTTATACCTAAGTACTTATTAAATAAATCTATTAGTCGAGGGATGACAATGAACTTCTTAGAACAAATTATGAATATGATTGGTATTGGCTCAACCACTAATGTGAATTTACCGGCTAATAACCCAACTATTACTAGCAAAGGTCAGAATTTTGAAGTCAATGCTAGCCAAATGCCTCGTTACAGCACTGATTTACAAACAGGTACGTCACATTTACCCTCAGCTGATCAGGGTTGCTTTATTTGTGTAGCGACTAAAAATATTTTCAGTTCACTACTTGGTGGTATTCGTTAATTAATAATAGTTAATTAATCTAGGGGTTAGATTAATTGCCCCTATGTACTATAGGCAAAGGATTTTAGGTAGTTTGTAAGGGAATAAAAAATGAAAAATATTAATATCTTCCAACGATTAATAAACGTATTACCTAGACGCCGCCGACAGTTGCATCAAGCACAGGTCAATGCTCAAGTGGAAAGCTTAATTAAAACCATGCAAACCACTTCACCCCATAAGTTAGCTTGCTGTTGTCGTGGATTACTACCGGGACAACCCAGTCGTTGCCAATAAAAGACTATTGCTAGATTAGTGATAACTAATCTAGCAATAGTACGGTACTTTTAAAGATTATTATTCATTTAAAATAATCGTTTTTTAAATGAATAAACTAATTAGTCTTAAACACTAGGGGTAATTTCACATTAGGCTTATTGAGTTGGCTAAGTAAATCACCTTCTTCATAGCTTTTTAATAAGGCAGCTACCTCAGCTGAAGGTTTGCCAATTAAAACTTGCTTCTTAGAGGGTGTATCTTTGGTATTTAGACCATAAATCTTTTTAGCTTTAGCATCGTAGGCTAATACATAGTGATTACTACCACAGTTATGAGGTTCACAGGTGCCAAACACTGCATAAGTGGTCTTACCTAATACCACTGGTGTGCTAGGGGTTGCAGTGCCTCCACCTACTAACCAGACGCGATCTTTTTTAATTTGGGGTTGTTTAGCAAAGTCTTGCAGAGCTTTTTTAAAGGTTTTATCTCCTTCAAGCACATCAAAAATATAAGGGCATTCAGAGGTTGCTTTACAATGGAGTGTATCTTGAACCGTAACTTTATCTTTTGCATGAGCTAAAGGTGCAAGGGCTAATAAACTAATAATAATGAGCGCTTTTTTCATAATGATTTCCTTAAGTGTCCATTTAAACACAAAAGCTGTGGTAGTTATTCTTGAAAGAGTTTAATGCTAGCAAGCACTATTAGAGTAATAGGATGCTTAGTAAACTGCCATATAATATTTTGTGAAAAACTACCCAAAATACTAATAAAGGCTGGTATTTAAATACCCTCTAATAAGCACTTTTTTCAAGAAATAATTAGTAAAATCAATCTAAAGCTAATAAGTTTAACGGCTGATGGAGCATTTCGCAGAGTACTTCGATTACTAAATTGTGATCTTCGCGTTGGGGTAAGCCAGAAACGACTACTGTACCTATCATCATTTTACCTACTCGAATCGGAAAGCAGCCCCCGTGAGCGGCATAATCACTAGTAGGTAAACCATATTTCTCCATTAAATCAACGTTTTTCTCTTTGAGATATAGCCCCATACCATACGAGCTGCGTTGGAAGCGATTGACTATATTCCGTTTACGCCGCGCCCAATCCGTATTTTCAGGCGTAGTTCCTGCCATCGCGCAGAAAAATAATTGAAAGCCATTAATCGTAATATCAATTGCTAAAGCCTGATTACGCTCTAATGCTTTTTGCCGTAAACGATTACCTAAATCCCAAGCTGTATCCGCGTCAAAAGTACTAAAGCATAAAAGCTGCTCTTGTAAGGTAATTAATTCTAAATCTTGTTGCGTGGTCATTTGAATGTCTCCTGCGGTAATTAAATTCTTTTGTAATAGCAAGTGTTAGCTTACCAATTCCTGCAAAAACTTCTTAAGCCAAAGTATTCGTTCTTCTGTGTTAGAAATCTCTTTCAATAGGCGTAATTTATCCGAGCCTTCTAGTTTAAATTCCCACGGGCGCTTTTGAATCAATTGAATAATTTTCATCGGGTCAACATTAGGTTTGGTATCAAAAAGAATACGTCCGCCTGTAGCGTGCATGTCGAGCTTGCGAATCCCCAAAGGTTGCGCCAGTAATTTAATTTCAGTCGCCGCAAATAAGGCTTGAGTGGGCTCTGGCAATAAACCAAAACGGTCAATCATCTCTACCCGCAATTCATCCAACGCCATTTGATCTTCTGCGCTAGCAATACGTTTATACAAAATCAAACGACTATGCACATCAGGCAAGTAGCTTTCTGGAATTAAAGTTGGAGTACCTAAATCAATCGTAGTAGGTGGCTGAGTCGGTTGCGACAAATCAGTGGTTTTTCCAGTTTTTAAAGCTCGTACGGCACGTTTTAATAAATCATTATAAAGGTGATAACCAATCTCTTGGATTTGTCCACTTTGGTCTTCGCCCAATAATTCACCTGCCCCCCGAATTTCTAAATCGTGTGTGGCTAATGTAAAACCAACACCCAAATCTTCTAAGGATTCAATGGCTTCTAAACGTTTTTTCGCATCGGGTGTTAATGACTTTTTAGGGGGTGTAATCAAATACGCATAAGCGCGATGATGCGAGCGTCCCACCCGCCCACGTAATTGATGGAGTTGTGCTAAACCCAATTTGTCAGCGCGATTAATAATAATGGTATTCGCCGAGGGCACGTCGATACCATTTTCAATAATGGTGGTCGCCACTAAAATCTGGAAACGCTGATGGTAAAAGTCCTGCATGATGCTTTCCAATTCGCGCTCACGCATTTGCCCGTGTGCATATTGGATTTTGGCTTGGGGTAGGAGTACTTGGAGGTCTTCCACCATTTTGCCGATGGTATCGACTTCGTTATGCAGTACATACACTTGCCCACCGCGTGCGATTTCCCGTGCACACGCCTCTTGAATGAGGGTATTGCTCCATTCCGTGACAAAAGTTTTGATTGCATGGCGTTGCACGGGAGGAGTGGCAATAATAGATAAATCCCGCAAACCCGATAAAGACATATTCAAAGTACGTGGAATCGGGGTGGCGGTCATGGTGAGCATATCCACATTAGCACGGAGCTTTTTGAGTTGCTCTTTATGGCGCACCCCAAAACGGTGTTCCTCATCAATAATGACTAAACCGAGATTTTTAAAGATCACATCCTCTTGAAGTAGTTTATGTGTACCAATGACAATATCGATTTGCCCCACCGCAACTTTGTCGAGTGCTTGTTTGACTTGAGCAGCGGTTTTAAAGCGTGATAAAGATTCAATCACAAACGGCCAATCGGCAAAGCGGTCGCGAAAATTATTAAGATGTTGTTGTACGAGTAGGGTAGTGGGGGCAATGATGGCGACTTGTTTGCCTGCATTGGCGGCGATAAAGGTGGCACGCATCGCCACTTCAGTTTTACCAAAGCCCACGTCACCACATACCACCCTATCCATGGGTTGAGTGGAGCGCATATCACGAATGACTGATTCAATAGCTAGGGCTTGATCGGGCGTTTCTTCAAATGGGAAACCTGCTGAAAATTGCTGGTATTCTAATTCGTCGAAGCTAAAGGCATTACCTTGTTGCGCAGCGCGGCGGGCGTGAATATCGAGTAACTCCACTGCCACATCACGGGCTTTTTCGGCCGCTTTTTGCCGACTTTTGCTCCATTGTTCATTACCCAATTTATGCAAAGGCGCGGCATCAGGCGATACACCCGTATAGCGACTAATCAGATGCAACGCCGTCACAGGGACATAGAGCCGATCACCACCCGAGTACTCTAAGGTTAAGTACTCGGAGGTCATGCCCCCCGTAGTAATGGTTTGCATACCCAAATAACGCCCCACCCCATGTTCTTCGTGTACTACGGGAGCACCTTCGTTCAAATCGGTGAGATTACGAATAATGGAGTCCGCATCGCGGGTGGCTTTTTTGCGGCGGCGCTGTTGTTGAACAGGTGCGCCATGTAACAGCGTTTCGGGAATAACAGCTAAAGCAGGTTCTTTGAGCCAAAAGCCTGACTCTAGTGGCGCGACCGTAATCGCCATCAGTTCTTTTGAGTCTAGAAACGCTTGCCAGCTATCCAGTACTTTGACGCTAAGACGATTATCACGTAGGAGCTGTAATAGTGCTTCACGTCGTCCCGCAGATTCAGCCGTAAAAAGTACTCGACCTTTGAGTAGTTTTAAAAATTCGGTCAGTAAGATTAAAGGCTGGTCGTGCTTCGTTTGAACTAACAACGGTGGTAAGGCATGAGTAGGGTAGTGGGTACCTACTTGTTCGGTATCAGGTGAGACCTGAATACGCCGATAACGCCCTAATTTGTATTGTAGTGAGGCGGGGTCAATGAAAACCTTTTTGGGTTCTAAAAGGGGGCGCTCAATATCATGGCGACGTTCTTCATAGCGATGCTCAATGGTATTCCAAAAGGTGGGTATTGCCGTTTGTGCTTTGTCCTCAAAGATCACCAGAGTACGTTCGGGCAAGTAATCAAACAGCGTTGCCGTATGCTCAAAAAATAACGGTAGATAGTATTCAATCCCCGCTGGAGTATTGCCTTTACTGACGGCATCGTAAATCTGACTACGACTGAGATCGCCGCCTAATTGATGGCGGTAGTTTTGTTTAAAGAGTGCAATGCCGTCTTTATCTAAGGGAAACTCACGGGCTGGCAGTAGTTCGATTTGCAGTACTTTGTCTTGAGTCCGTTGAGTTTCAGGGTCAAAGCTGCGAATGCTTTCGATTTCATCATCAAATAAATCAATCCGATACGGAACCTCACTACCCATTGGGAACAAATCAAAGATCGAGCCACGAGTGGCATATTCACCATGCTCCAGTACTTGATTGACCGAGCGATAGCCCGCTTGTTCAAGTTGTTGGCGGAAGGTTTCGACTTTAAATTTGTCGCCAGTCTTTACGTTTAGGGTATGAGCATGCACGTAATGGGTGGGAGGTAAACGGTGCATAAGAGTAGTCATGGACATGATTAAAATGCCCTGATTCATACTCGATAATTTTGATAGGAGTTTTAAACGTTCCGAAACAATATCTTCAAGGGGTGAGAAAATGTCATAGGGCAAGGTTTCCCAATCAGGGAAAATATGAATAGGGGTACTAGGTGTAAAAAAGCGCAGAGAAGCTTCTAAGCGGTGAGCAGCATGAATATCAGCGGTAAGTACTAGTACTATACCTTTGTGTTGTTCGGCTGCATTAGCAATGAGTAAGCTTTGGGCACTGCCTTGAAGTTGTCCCCAGTAAGTCGAGTTAGCAGGAGGAGGGGGAAATATAGGTTTTAGCCAAGCACTCATGAGCAAATCCAAACACCGTAAAACGTGGCATTTTACTCTGAACCTAGCAAGCGGTGAACTTCTATATAAAAAGCAGGAGTACTGATGGGGATTTATCTACGGTTTGTCTCTAGCAATTTCAAGCCCATTACTAGAGACAAAGCGCCCCTGTTGTAGTTAACGAGTAGGGATTTTTTTATTATTGATAGGATTATCAGCGAGTTCGATTTCTAGACGCTTTTTAACGTCATCACGTTCAGCAGTACTTAGCATTTCCATAACCACATCACGATTTTCAACCGCATGGGTTTCACCTTTGGCGGCGGCTAGTGAGAGCCAAAATGCGGCTTCAGGTAGATTTTTGGGAGTACCCAAGCCTTTAGCGAGGAAAGTACCTAAGCTATATTGGGCATTAATATGATTAGCTTGAGCGGCTTTGCGTACCCAAAAGAGTGATTCTTTATAATCTTGCATAACGCCTTCACCTTTGGCGAACATCATAGCGAGATTATATTGAGCCTCAGGATAGCCTTGTTCTGCAGAGGCACGATACCAATACAGGGCTTGAGTAGGGTCATGAGGTAGATCACTGCCTTGGTTAAATAGGTAGGCCATCATGTATTGGGCTGCAGGATTTTTGTTTTCTGCTGCACGCGATACCCATTCAATACCTTTGTCGGTGTTTTGCTCAACGCCCTCACCTAGAATGTATTTAATACCCAAATTATATTGGGCACCTGCTTCATTATGCTCGGCGGCTTTTCTGTACCACTCAATAGCTCTTTCTAGATTTTTTTCAACACCATCGCCTTCTTCATACATTAAACCTAAATTAAATTGGGCTGCAGCATCGTTTTGATTAGCCGCTGCAGTGAACCAATAAGCTGCTTTTTCCATGTTTTTTTCAACGATATCACCCTGAAGGTAACGAGTACCTAAATTAAATTGGGCGTCACGGTGACCATTTTCAGCCGCTTTGGTAAGCCATTCAATAGCTTTAGTTTTATCAGCCTCTCCACCTAACATATTATCGGCATAGATTAGGGAAAGATTATATTGTGCGTCTCTATCATTTTGTAGGGCAGCCCGTTCAAGCCAATCACGAGCTGATTTAACATCGCCCGTTTTAATGTAAAGGAAGCCTAAATTAAATTGCGCATCCATATACCCTAAAGTGGCAGCTTGCTTATAAAAGCTAATGGCTTTATTAACATCTTGTTTGATATCAATACCATGTTCGTAATGAAAGGCTAGTTCGTAAAGGGCTTTAGGATATTGTTGTGCGGCAGCTAAACGTAGCCACTCCATCCCAAGCTCTGGGTTGCTTTCTACACCGGCTCCCTTAATATAGCGTTCAGCAATTCGAAATTGTTCTGCGGGATTCGTGATACTGCCTAACTCTGGTAATTTAGTAGTCGTTGCATCTGTTTCCGCAAGTGCGGCTATACCGGTTAAATATAAACTAAGGGTAGCTGCTAATGCAGTACGGGAAAAAAAGGCGCGATTATTGCTCCTGCTCATGATTATAAATTCCAGCAAGCTTAGTTATTCAGGAGTGGTTTAGGTTTGAAGATTGTTTTTCAAACTTAATATAAATATAACAAATTCTTATTAAAAGATAAAAATTTTTCGATAAGGTAAAATTTAAAGCGGGTCTTTCCATATACAAGCTCATGGTTAGTTAACAAGGAGGATAACCCAATGGCAAAACACCCCTTTCTCTTTAAAGGCGAAATGACGCTAGTTAATGTACTGGCTTTACAGTCAAGTAATGCTGAAGCAATTGGTATGGCTTTAAAACAAAAACGTGAAACGTCACCCGTTTTATCCAAAGGACCTATCATCGTGGATTGTCAGGGTATAAGCGCGGAATGCCAAAATATCGATCTAAAAATTCTCGCCGATGTTATACGCGAAGCGGATTTCATTCCAGTAGGTTTGCGAAATTTTCCGGATGAATTAGTCGGAAATGCAATCGCTGCAGGCTGGGCTATTCTGCGTCCTAGTGCTGCTACTAAGGCTAGTCAGCCTACTATACCTGTGGAAATTACACCTGATAAATCTTTAACCTCAAAAGCAGCTCAATCCCATTTATTATTAATTGATAAGCCTGTGCGTTCGGGGCAGCAGGTGTGCTCTCTTGAGGGAGATATTGTGGTATTACAACATACTAGTGCGGGGTCGGAGCTTTTATCGGCAGGGTCTGTGCATGTATATGGTTCATTACGGGGGCGGGTACTAGCGGGGGTCTTAGGTGACACTAGTGCACGGATTTTTTGCCAGAAATTAGAGGCTGAATTAGTAGCTATAGCGGGTCGTTATCGCTTATTAGATGAGGTCGACACGCCTCTGAAAGGTCGTCCTGCTATGATTTATTTAAGTGGTGAAAAACTCGTTATTGACCCCATGTTTTAACACTAATCTACAGGCAATAACTAATGTAGCAGTGCAGATCATTAGTTTTTACCTGACGATTTGCTAAACTGTGGTGTCTATGGCTTCAGTATTCACCAAGCTCAAATCCCCAATTTCCCAAAGGAGTATCAGATTGACTAGGATTATTGTAATTACCTCTGGTAAGGGTGGTGTAGGTAAAACAACAACCAGTGCAGCTTTTGCAACTGGCTTAGCATTACGGGGACATAAAACAGCCGTTATAGATTTCGATGTGGGTTTACGTAATCTAGATTTAATTATGGGTTGTGAGCGCCGTGTGGTTTATGATTTTATTAATGTGATCAATAAAGAAGCCACATTAAAGCAGGCACTTATTAAAGATAAACGCTGTGAAAATTTATTTATTTTGCCAGCCTCTCAAACCCGTGATAAAGAGTCGCTGACTCAAGATGGAGTGGAGCGGGTTATTAATGAGTTGATTGAGGATAACTTCGATTACATTATCTGTGACTCACCCGCTGGGATTGAGAAAGGGGCTGCAATGGCCATGTACTTTGCAGATGATGCTATTGTCGTAACCAATCCTGAAGTGTCCTCTGTGCGGGACTCTGATCGTATTTTGGGTTTATTAGCCAGTAAAACACGTAAAGCAGAGCAGGGTGAGTCCGTCCGTGAGTTTTTATTGATTACCCGTTATGCGCCTGATCGTGTGCAGGAAGGGGAAATGTTAGCGATGGAGGATATTTTAGAGATTTTGGCAGTACCGTTAATTGGGGTCATACCTGAATCTAAAAGTGTGCTACAAGCTTCTAATAATGGCTCTCCCGTCATCTTAGACATGCAAAGTCATGCTGGTCAGGCTTATGATGATTTTGTACGACGGTATTTAGGTGAAACTGTTCCACACCGCTTTTTAGAAGTTGAGAAGAAGGGATTCCTCAAACGCCTATTTGGAGGTTAACCAATGGGATTATTCGATTTCTTTAGAACCACCAAGCAGGATTCAGCAAAGGTGGCTAAGGAGCGTTTGCAAATTTTAATTGCACACGAACGTTTAGATCGGTCGGGGCCAGATTTTTTGCCACAATTACGTCGCGATATTATGCAAGTGATTCGCAAGTATGTGCAGGTAGATGAAACCCAAGTACAAGTACAATTTGAAAAAGGTTCTGATTTTGACGTGCTAGAGTTAAATATTACGTTACCCGAACGGGCACATTAAAAGGATTTAACACTGCCCACCCTAAAGTACTTAGGGTGGTAAGAGTTTTCTTACTGAGGCCTATAGTTTTTCAATAAATTTCTTTAACTCATCAACAGTGACAGGCCCTGGTTGTACCGCCACTAATTGACCTTTAGGCGAAAACAATAAAAGTGTTGGTGTACCTAAAAAACCTTCATCCGCATGTTTCATTAGATAACTACCCATTTCAGCTGAATTACTGAGCATATTAGGAAAGCGCATTTTGTGTTGTTGGATAAAGCGTTGAGCCTCCTCTTTGCCTTCTTGATCATCTATTGAAATACCAAATACATCAATGGCAGGTATTTTTTGATCAATTTCTATTAAATGATGCATATTTTCGCGACATACTGAGCAATAAGAAGCCCAAATTTCAACCGCTGCCCAGCGTCCCTTACCCACCAACTGCTCCATTTTAATGGGTTTGCCGGACAAGGTTGTCATGGCATAGCTAGGTAGAGTACTGAACCATAAACCAGCTCCTAATAGACCCAAAACTAAGGAGCGCTTTAAGAATGTCATAAATTTCAATCCACTAATGTTGCTTTGACAGATGAATTATATCTTGCATAATTCTATCTAATGAGTACTTAAACGATTATAGGTGGCGATCAGTTTACAACTAGGCTCTAACCTCGTTAACGTATGCCAAATGATTACACACTTTATAAGCCTTAATTCACTTGCGGTTTACCTGAAGGTGCAAGGATGAGCGGCTTATAGTTATGCTAAGGAATTATATCTACATGAATACGGCTTACTCATTACCACAGGGCGTTTTATTCGATTTGGACGGTACATTAGTGGATACCGCTCCTGATTTAGTGAATGCTTTAAACGCAGTTCTACAATCAGAAGGGCGTGAACCGCTAGCTTTTAATGAGGCGCGAGCCACTGCATCACATGGCGCTGGAGCATTACTAAAATTAGGTTTTGGTGAGGAGATGTCTGAAGATCAACTGCGCCATCGTACTCGTTTATTTCTGGATCATTATGCTGCCAATATTTGTGTAGATAGTGAGCTATTTGCTGGGGTCGAATTAGTACTTGAACGCTTGGAAGCTTTGGGCATTCCATGGGGGGTGGTGACTAATAAACCTTCATTATTAACTTTGGCACTGTTGGATGAGTTGCGGTTGCGTGAGCGTGCTTATAGCGTGGTCAGTGGTGATACGTTAGCAGTAGCTAAGCCTAATCCAGAGCCGCTGTTGTATGCGGCTGCACAATGTGAAATAGACCCGCAATATTGTTTATATGTTGGTGATGCGGCGCGTGATATTGAGGCGGCTAATCGAGCAGGTATGACAGGGCTAGTAGCAGCATACGGCTATATTGGTGAAGATGAGCAAGTGGATAGTTGGGGCGCTAAGGGAGTACTCGCACATCCTTTAGATTTACTGCATTGGCTTACCGTTCGGTCAGCTCACTAACCTTAAAGTACTCTCACTATGCTGTCTAACGGATTGGACATTTACAGCGCTTTGCTTTTAGTACTCTTAGCTTTAGGGTTGGGATTAGCTATCGGTTATTGGATTTATGGGCGAGCTTTAGAACAGGCAAAACATGAAATTGCCCGTTTAGAGTTTCGCCTCCAAACCGAGGAGCAATTACATGAGGAGCGTTTAACGATGCTCGATGATGCTCAAGACCGCATGCATAATGCTTTTGCAGTGCTCTCCCAACGTGCTTTAAAAGACAATAACGAGCACTTTTTACAACTTGCCCAAGAAAATCTTAGTCGATTTCAAGCCGAATCCAAAGCAGACCTAGAACAACGCCAACAATCTATTGAGTACTTAGTCGATCCCATTCGCCAAGCCCTAGAAAAAACCGAACAGCATCTCTATGCCATTGAGCGAGCGCGAGAAGCTTCTTTTAGTATTCTAGGGGAGCAATTGCGCTCCTTAAGTTTGGATCAACTCTCGCTACGCCAAGAAACGACCAAACTGGCGAGTGCTTTAAAAAATCCCACTGCACGCGGGCAATGGGGTGAATTAAGTTTAAAACGTATTGTCGAATTGGCGGGCATGACCGAGTACTGTGATTTTGAATTACAAGTGCATCGTTCGAATGAGGAGCGCACGATTCGTCCTGATATGGTCGTTCGGTTGCCGGATGCACGTGAGTTGATTGTGGATGCTAAAGCACCTATGGATGCTTATTTGCAAGCCATGGAAGCTGAGGACGAACCTACCAGAAGTACTTACTTACAAAAACACGCCAGAGCAATGCGGGAGCATGTACGAGTACTGGCAGCTAAACGCTACTGGGAGCAATTCCAACAAGCTCCCGATTTTGTAGTGTTGTTTGTACCCGGGGAGGCGTTTTTAGGTGCCGCTTTGGAGCAGGATAAAACCTTATTAATGGAAGCTTTAGAAGCCCGTGTGATTTTAGCCTCACCTGCCACTTTAATGGCATTATTGCGAGCCGTGGCGTTTGGTTGGAAACAAGCTGCCTTGACCGCCAATGCAAGTCAAATTCGTACCCTTGGTGAGGAGCTGCACAAGCGTCTTAGTATTTTAACCACGCATATTCAAAACACCGGACGGCAATTGGGGCAAAGTGTGGAAAGTTATAATCGTTTAGTGGGCTCATTAGAGCGCCATGTGATACCTAGTGCTAAACGCTTAGCAGAGTTGGGTATTTCATCTTCGCGTAAAATTGAAAGTCCAGAACCTTTAGAAACTCAAACTCGTCCGGTTATGATTGAAACTGAACCGTCTTTAGATTTAACGCATCACAGCGGAGATTCAATGTGAAACCTGTGCAACGACACTGTTACACCACCTTAATTTTAATCGTAGGGCTATTAGGACTAGGGTTACTGGGAGCTGCATGGTTTTGGCAGCCTGTACTGAGTTTTTTTAAAACAGGGCAAAGTACTACCGTAGGTATTGATATTGGTATTTTACTGAATGGTTTTACTATTACCTTGTTTCTATTCGGCTTATTACGCATGAGTTGGTTAGTACTTGATTTCGCACATGAGCAAGGGGTGATTCGCAAGTTTGCCAAACGTGCTCAGGATGGTGTGGACAATCCTGCTTATGAATTACCCCGCTCGGCTTTAATCGTACAGCGTTATGACATGGTGCAAACTATTGCCCGTCAGCACGCTATGCCAGATCAAAATACGATGGCAGCGAGTCTACAAGCTAAGTTATCGACCGAATTTACCTTTATTCGCTTTGTAAATAACACCTTAATTCTCACAGGGGTGTTTGGGACAGTAGTGTCGTTATCATTAGCATTAGTGGGGGCAGCACAGTTATTTAGTCATCCTGAAGATACCGCTCCGATGGGGGCGATTATTAACAGTATGTCGACAGCACTGAGTACTACGGTCACCGCGATTATCTGTTATGCGTTATTTTCTTACTTGAATTTGCGGTTGCAAGATATTCGCACAGAGCTACAAAGCAATGTGGAGGATGTCACTATGGTTTATATCATGCCACGTTTCCAAGTAGGCGAAAGCGCTATTGTGCAAAATGTAGCGGCTTTAGCGGCAGAGCTGCGTCAAGCGGCTGAACTAGTTACACGTGTTCAGGATAGGTTTTTACAAGCGGGCGAGCGTTTGCAAGTTGCGGTGGATGATCTGCATCATGGTGTTCAAAATAGTTCTTATACCATCCAAGATATTCGTGAAACTTTAAGAGAAGGTTTCCGCTTACCGCCTGCGGTCAGTACTCCCCCTGATCGTACTAAATTAGAACCCAAATTAGTGCCCACTGAGCCACTAGTACACGGAGTAAAACGATGAGTTGGGGGCGAGAAACTCATGATGATCATGAGGAAAGTTTCTGGCCATCGTTTAGTGACATTATGATGGTAGTGACGATGGTATTTTTGCTCATTACGTTGACAGTGGTACTGAGCAATACCCGCTTAGTGACGCAGTTACGCACGAGCATTAAAGCCGAGCAACAAGCCTCACAATTAGCTGAAGAGCAATTAAAAACAAACGCTACCTTAGAAGAGCAAGTCGAGTACTTTAAAAATCGGGCGGCTTCTGTCGAATATGAGTTACTACGTAGTCGTGCTAAAAGTGAGACATTGAATCAAGAGTTAGATAATGCTCGTCAAGCCCTGCAAAATGCTCAAACCTCTGCACAGGCTGGGCAAACCCAATTAGCAGCCGTTGCTCAACGTACCCAAACTTTAGAGCAAGAGTTAAGTGCAGCATTGACTACTAGTAAGGACTTACAAACTCAATTGGAACAGCGTCAAGCTCGAACGACTGAGCTAGAAGCTGAAGTGCAACGCTTAACAGGCGAGACTGAAACTTTAAAATCTAACTCTACTGCTGCTTTAAGCAAATTGCAGGGTGAGCTTGATGAGCTAGATCAAAAGTACCAAAAGCTATTACGACCCGCTCGCTCACCTAAAAATAAGCAAGTGGTTGAAGTAGTGTATCAAAAAGGTGGGTATCAAGTTCGCAAGCCCGGTGAGTTTGCTTATCGTTCAGTAGATAGTGCCACATTAAATAGTGAATTAAGTACTTTGAAAGAGCAGTACAAAACCGATTTATATGTGAAGATTATTATTCCTGAGAGTAGTGGTTTGTCTTATAACGAAGCATGGCGCTTCACTAGAGATATGCTCAATAAATACGACTACTATTATCAAGATGCTCCCGCTGTAGAATCTGTTGCTCCATAAAGTGCGAAAAAATCAGACAAGCACAATAGCGCTCGTCTGATTATGTTACATATAATCAAAAAAATAAATTAATAAAAAATACTTATGATATGATTTTCTGATCATATTTTTTAGTTAAAGACGATCATTGAAGTAATAGTTTATTAACGATAAATTTAATTTGAATTCAACTAATTACTATCAATTATAAAAACTGTAAAAATGCTCTTGAGTGTTAGTTGAGCATATATCATGAATAACTATAACCTAATTATTAGGCCAATAAGCTTATGTATAACAATAAGAGTACTAGCCTCATCCAACGCCTATCGGTGAAAATTGCTACCCCACTTAGGTATATTATTTTATATCTACTAGTTTTAATGGCGAATCTATTAAGTGTTCACTCTGTCGCTCTAGCTGAACCTGTCCAACTGTTAGCCTCAGGTTCTGGCATCGCAAAAGGTGCAGGAGTGACAGGTAACCCCTCGATTACCAATTTAACGATTCCTGCAG
Source organism: Pseudomonadota bacterium (assembly GCA_039797965.1). Taxonomy (GTDB): domain Bacteria; phylum Pseudomonadota; class Gammaproteobacteria; order Thiotrichales; family Thiotrichaceae; genus Thiofilum. Next base: position 13,639 of record JBDKGX010000019.1, on the reverse strand, counting down.
GTAAAAATCGCATATTACTAGTGACCGCTAATTTTGAGCGGGATCATTGTGATAAAAGTACTGATAACTGTACTAATACGAATATGGGAAGCACGGGCGATTTAGCCGATAATTTTGCGCTAGAAACAGGTTCATTAGCAGCTGGAACGGTTCAAGTGACTGCACAATTACAAAGTGCTTTTAAAACTATTAGTAAGCGCAATGCTTTAGTAGTAGGTGGCAGTCCTAGTGGTGATTTACGTTTTGCTAACTTTCGAGCACATGCCTCATCAAATGGGGTAGAGATTGCCAATACAACTTACTATTCGATGGAAAGTTATTTTATAGCTTTTTATGAGTCAGAAATTAGCCAAGTACTTAATGGTGCAGCTAGTGGAACCATTAATATCACTTTACCGAATATAACAACCCCCAGAGGGGCTGGGGATGATGCTATTTTAACGGCTTATGTATTTGCAAATGCTCAGCAGCATGACAAAGGCATCGTACGTAGTAGTATTTCAATTGTTAACTCTGGTAGCAGCAGTTTTGCTATAGCCGGAGATTATACTATTAGCCCTGCAAGCTATGATGTGGGGGATATGCCAACGAATGCTAATGATGGTTTTGTTGTGTTAGGGTTGTCTAATGTGGGATACCCCTCAAGCAAGGGGGGCTTTAATACTATGGCAGGTTACAACGCTATCCATACCTTAACTACCACTAATAGTAATGGGCGCTTTGATACTGCTTTCGGAACAAGTAATTCTGAACCTGACGGTTTAAGTTATACTGCACAGTTTCGTAATGGCTTAGTGAGTAGTTACACTTTACAGTCTAGTGCGCCGAGTAGTGTGGTGGCGATGAGTGGTTGGGGTGGTTCCTTTACTATTGCTGCTTATAATCCTGATAGTTCGGATGCACCTAGCTCTTATGGAGTGGCTACGCACAATACTACCGGAATACGTTTGGGTAATAGTGTTGATCAGGATTTAACGGCATTAAGTAGTACTGCAGCTGATGGGGATGATAGTAATGCCAGTGATGACGAAGATGGTATTACTCTGCCTAGTACCTTTAATCCTAATATCACGACTACATTGAGCGCCAATATTCAGTCAGCCAGTGGAAATTTAAATGCATGGATTGATTGGAATCGTGATGGTGATTTCAATGACAGTGGTGAGCAGGTATTAAGTGATCGCTCAGTAGCCATAGGTACTAGTACTTTTACTATTAATACTCCTAGCACAGCAGTGGTAGGTTCCAGTTTTGCTCGATTTAGAGTTTGTAGCGGTACTAATGAATGTAGAGTACCCAGTGGTGATGCGGCTTCGGGAGAAGTAGAGGACTACCGCATTACCATTACAAATATCCCTCCTGTTATTACTAGTAACGGTGGTAGTACAACCGCTGCTATGAGTTTGCCTGAAAAGCAAACAGCAGTAACTACAGTAACGGCGACGGACGCTAATAGTGATGCGATTAGTTTTAGTATTAGCGGTGTAGATGCTACAAAATTTACTATTAATGCAGTGACTGGAGTATTGGAATGGGTGAGCGCCCCTAATTACTCTACTCCTACAGACTCCGATGCGAATAACACCTATATCCTCACGATAACTGCAACGGATAGCCGAGGGGGTGTGGATACTCAAGCGCTTACCATAACGGTAACAAATGTTAATGAGCCTCCTACGATTACGAGTAATGGTGGTGGTGATCAAGCCAGTATTGCCGTCAACGAAAACCAAGTAGATGTTACTACCGTAACAGCCACCGATCCTGAGTCCGACAAAATAACCTTTAAAATGGTGGGTGGAGCTGATCAAGCCCTGTTTAATATCAATGCAGTTTCTGGAGTATTAACCTTTACTAAAGCGCCCAATTTCGAAGAGCCTAGTGATGCTAATACTGATAATGTGTACGAGGTCAATGTAGAAGCTTCAGATAATAATGGTGGTACAGATAGACAATTACTACTCATACAAGTGAAGAATGTGATTGAGGATGGTCAGGTTCGCACTAAAGTCTTTTTACAAGCCGTATTAGATCGCAGTACTTTGTTAATGGATGATACTTTACGGAGCCTCAAAACCATTCCTCTAACCCAACCCTATACCTATAATGCTGTCAACTACAAGGGCAAAGAAACCGTCACAAATCAACGTCTGAGCATAGTAGGCAATAATGCAGTAGTGGATTGGGTATTAGTAGAGTTACACCACCCCAATAATCCAGAGCGTATAGTAGCAAGACAAGCGGCATTACTAACACGTGATGGTAATATTGTTGATCCGGCTACCAATAGTTCAGTATTGATCTTTAAAGATATTGATAGCGTTAAGTACTATGTTGCGGTGAGGCACCGTAATCATCTAGGCGTCATGACTGATAAGGCGTTAGATTTAAGCATTCCGAATGATGTAGTAGTGGATTTTACTGACCCTAAAGTTGCTACATTTGGCGGCGCTAAAGCTCGACTTAATTACGAAGAGGCTAGTGTACTATGGGGGGGTGATGCCAACCTTAGTAATAATGTGATCGGTAATGGCCCAAATAATGACCCTGTGACCATGCTAGGAGCTGTACTGTTAGCTAAAGAAAATACTTGGTTCAATACTAATTATGTTATGGCTGGCTATAGTAATTATGATATCGACATGAATGGTTATACCTTGCTATCAGGCCCAACGAATGATGTGAACCTGATTATTGGTAATATATTGATTTATCCTGACAATACTCGACACATAAGCAACTACGTAGTATCCGGCTCTATTCCCACTAAATAACTATTTGCTCGTCTAACAAGTACTCTCACTAAGCCAAGTGCTTAGTGAGAAACTTACCTCTTAACTGCCCCTTTATTAAACCCAGTTTAGTACTAGGTTATCGGCAACGATTTACCAACCTATCACCTGTAAAATGTATGGAAAATATCGTTTCTAGTTTTTGAGGTGAACAGAATGAAAGTACTTTCAGTAGCGCTATTTGGACTATTAAGCTTGAGTATCCTGTCAGTGCAGGCTGACCCCATGTTAGAGAAAGCCACTGGTAAAGGCTGTTTTATTTGCCATTCGATGCAACATAAAGGTGGACCTGCCATTCCACTGGCGCCGGCCTACGCCGATATTGCTGCACGCTACAAAGATGGCTCGATGACGGCTGAGCAATTAGCGGATCGTATTGTGAAGGGTACAGTTGCAGGACCACAACATTGGGAAGGTAAGGTGAATATGCGTTTTATGCCGCCTAATGTCAATGTGACTCAAGAAGAAGCTCAACAGTTAGCTCAATGGGTATTAAGTATCAAGCCTGATGCAGTGACTGAGGAAGTAGTAAGTCATGAAGGTATGCTCGCACTGGCAGCGCAAAGTGGTTGTATGGTGTGTCACGGTGTGGATAAACAACAAGATACCCACTATTTGCCGTTAGCTCCAACCTATAAACAGGTAGCAGAAAAATATAAGTCTAATCCTGAGGGTAAAAAATTGATGGTTGATGCAATGCTCAATGGCACCATTAGTCGTACTGAGCATTGGGATAATGTAAACATGCGTTTTATGCCGCCTAATCCAGCTTTAAAAGCTGAAGATGCCGAAAAAATCGCGGCATGGATTCTAACACTGTAATTTACCTAGCTTGTTCATTAGCAGCTTAGTGAGGGAAATAAGGATAGTTTCTCTCACTATTTATTTTAACTTTAAGTAATTGTGCAAGTGGCACTGTTAATATTTCCCCATTATCGATCTGCATTGCTTATTTATTAAAACCATAATCGCTAAATAAACTATCTAACTCTTAGCTGCGACGACGCATAATCCAACACTCTTTTTGAGGGTTACTGAGTACTTGAGCTATTTGCTCTAATTGGGATATCAGATAAATGTAAACCTACTCTCGACTAAATGTGAGGGGAGTACTTGCGGCGACTGGTTATGGAAAGGCAAGCGACTGTCAATAGACTGTCTAGAAAGGGCTAGGCTACGAGGTAGCAATAGACGCTGCTTTGGCGCTAAAATACTGCCCCTTTAGAGCTTAAGCCTTTGCGGAGTTTGTATGTCTCAAGAACTGCTCAATTATGTACCTGCTAGCCCCGTATTGCAGGATCGAGTGATTTTAGTAACGGGTGCTGCGAGTGGAATTGGTCATGCGGTCGCGGTGGCTTATGCGCGTTTTGGGGCAACTGTGGTTTTATTGGATAAAAATGTCCCTGCCTTAGAAGTGACCTACGATAAAATCGTTGACGCAGGCTATCCAGAGCCAGCGATTTATCCCTTAGATTTAGAAAAAGCTAATCAAGATGATTACGCCTTGTTAGCTGAGAAAATTACCGAAAATTTTGGGCGTTTGGATGGTTTAGTACTGAATGCAGCATGGTTAGCCGCCTTTATGCCCATTAAACTGCATGATGTAGATTTATGGTCGCAAATGATCACCATTAATCTCCATGCTAACTTTTTGATTCTCAAAAATTGCCTACCTTTATTAGAAGAGTCTCCTGATGCGGCAATTATTATTTCTAGCGATGCCACCAATAAGCCCTATTACGGTGGTTATGGAGTATCTAAAGCGGCATTGGATACCTTGGCAGATTTGGTTATGACTGAGTACGATACACCTCCCCACTTTATTCGCGTGAATAAAATTAATACAGGGCCTGTGCGTACTTCATTGCGCACTATGCATTACCCAGGTGAAAATCAAAACGCCTTAGTACGCCCTGAAAATATTGTAGGCCCTTATTTATACTTTATGAGCCCTGATGCAGGTCGTCGTACAGGTGAGTACTTGGATTTAGGGCGTTTGTCGGCTGATACCCTATGGGCAGGTAATCAGGCATGAGCCGCGACCAAGTCTATGCCCAACCTTTACCACAAGTTGTTGATTTTACCTTTAACGAAGCGGTAGCTGATGTCTTTCCCGATATGATTCGCCGCTCCGTGCCAGGTTATGAAACGATTTTGACGCAACTGGGGGTTATGGGGCAGGAGTTTATTCAGCCTAATACTCACGTTTATGATTTGGGTTGTTCGTTAGGAGCCGCCACTTTAGCACTGGCGTCCCGTACTCAAGCCGAGAAGGTGCAATTTGTCGGGGTGGATAATTCGCCCGCGATGGTGACGCGTTGTGAAAAAGTACTGCAACGTCATTTGCCCCGCCAACCTGTGCAAGTACTGTGTGCGGATATTAGAGAGCTTCAGTTTGAGCCAGCTTCAGTCATAGTACTTAATTTTACGTTGCAGTTTTTGCCGCCACAAGATCGCCAAGTACTATTAGAGCGTTTGTACCAAGCCTTAGTCCCCAATGGAGTGTTAGTACTATCAGAAAAGCTCAAGTTTGCGGCGGAAAGTGAACAGACGTTTTTAACGGATTTATACATGGCTTTTAAACGGGCTAATGGCTATTCCGAATTAGAGATCAGTCAAAAACGGACTGCCTTGGAGCATGTTTTAATGCCTGATACGAGTACTTCGCATATTGAGCGCTTGCAAGCTATTGGGTTTCAGCAGGTGTATCAATGGTTTCAATGTTTGAGCTTTAGCTCCTTTATTGCGGTGAAATAGGTGATGGATTTACAGGCTTATTTTGCTGAAGTCGATCAAGCATTAAGTTCTTTACCGTGGGCAGAACAATGGCGTGATCAATTGCCTACACAAGTTAATGAAGTACTTAATGCGCCCCATGGCAAACGCGAGGAATGGTTACAAGCTTTAGCGCAATTACCATTAAGTACGCCCTCAGTCGTGGACTTGAATGCGAATGCTATTCAAGTGGGGCAAGCCCCAGACCTCAGTACTGAGCAACAAGTACTTTTGCGTAATAGTTTGGAAACCTTTATTCCGTGGCGCAAAGGGCCTTTTAATCTGTTTGGGATTCACATTGATACTGAATGGCGTTCGGATTGGAAATGGCAGCGAGTATTGCCACATTTAAGTGATCTAAACGGGCGCACTATTTTAGATGTCGGTTGTGGCAGTGGTTATCATTTATGGCGAATGCGGGGGGCAGGGGCAAAGCTAGCGATTGGGATTGATCCGAGTTTATTTTTCCTGATGCAGTTTCAATGTGTACGCCATTATTTGCCACAAGAGCCGGTGTATTATTTGCCATTGAAAAGCGAGGATTTGCCCACACTCAAAGAAGGAGAGGGCTTTGATACCGTGTTTTCCATGGGAGTACTTTATCATCGGCGCTCACCTTTGCAGCATTTGCAGGAGTTAAAAGGAGTACTGCGTGCAGGGGGGGAATTAGTACTGGAAACTTTAATTGTTGAGGGTAATGAGCAGACGGTCTTAATACCAGAGGATCGTTATGGCAAAATGCGTAATGTATGGTTTATTCCCTCAACCGCTATGTTGGAGTTATGGTTACGTCGCCTTGGGTTTGTAAATATCCGTACGGTCGATGTCGGGCAAACGAGTTTAGAGGAACAGCGACGCACGGACTGGATGCGATTTGAGTCATTGGCGGATTTTCTAGATCCTAATGATCGTAATCTGACCTTTGAAGGTTATCCCGCTCCCAAACGTGCAGTACTTATTGCTCAATTACCTGCTTAGACTTACCCTTTACTTATCAAACCCCTAATCCACAGTTTTAGTAGTAGAGAGATCGTGAAGCAGTCATTACATACCTCCGGTTATGAATTAGCAATCGGTGAGAACAATCCGCTCCAGCGTCGATTGATGCAGTTTAGTGCCAATGCCTATCAGCGTTTTGCACAGAGTTGGAATCAGCTTTGTTTAGATCCCTTTTTACGTGATGGGGGTAGTTACCGCCTGCGTCGTTATTCGGTGTTTGAATGGCAGCGGGGTAAGTTGCAGTTATTGCCCCATGAGCCACATTATCAAAGTAGTTATTATAATAAGGTACATGGTGGTTTTAATCGTCATTTTCGCCCGTGGTTGCCTGCTACAGCACAAAATGTGGCCTTTAAACAGGTTATTGAGTGGTGTGTTAGTCAGTTTGGGGGGCGAGCGTTGCAACAAACTTGGCGGATTCAAGCTCATCAATTCCGAATATTGGCTCGTGCCCATGAGCAAGGAAAACCAACCCCAGAAGGTGTACATAAAGATGGTGCAGACTACATTTTAGTCATGCTGTTAGCCCGTCAAAATGTAATCGGGGGGGAAAGTCAAATCTTTGATAATGCTATGCAACCCTTAGAGCAGTCTACTTTGAGCCAACAGGGGGATCTAGTTTTGATCAATGATGCTAAGGTTTATCATGGAGTTACAGAAATTGAGCCGCTGGATCATAATAAGCCTGCCTATCGAGATGTTCTGGTTTTGACCTTTCATCATAAGAAATAATAATTAGTCGACGTTCAAGCCTTATTAACATAACGCCTTTATAATGGCACTCATTAGATCGGTTATCTCTCTAATGATGTGATCTTAAGGAGATAATAATAAGAACTGCTTGAGCAGTCGGCTAACTTGACTAGACGGGCTAGGGGGGACTTAGCCCGTTTTTTTATTTTTGCGCTGTAAAAATCTTTCCTGTCATGAAAGTATTGCAATGCTCAGAAATCCGCTATGATGCACTGAGTATCCATGCACAGGATGCAAGTAATGGCTCCTTTCTTTCGCCTATTGGCTCAGTTACTCATTACCGCAATGCTATGAGGGCACTACCTTGGAATCGCATGATTTAACAGAAGAAGAAAAACGCCGCCGTGGCTTATACATATTGCCAAATCTTTTTACCACTGCCGCCTTATTTGCGGGGTTTTACTCAATTGTAGCGTCTATTCAAGGGCGTTATGAGTTAGCTTGCGTCGCGGTATTTGTGGCTATGATTTTGGATAGCCTTGATGGGCGTGTAGCGCGAATGACCAATACGCAAAGTGCGTTTGGGGCGGAATATGATAGTCTTTCAGATCTAGTTTCGTTTGGGTTAGCGCCCGGTTTGCTCATGTATCAGTGGGCATTAATGCACTTTAAAGATTTAGGTATTGCGTGGGGTAAAGCAGGTTGGTTAGCCGCCTTTATTTATGTGGCATGTGCGGCGCTACGCTTAGCACGATTTAATACGATGGTCGGTAAAGCAGATAAACGCTTTTTTACTGGATTACCGAGTCCTGCGGCAGCAGCATTGATGATTGGTACCGTGTGGGTCTTTCATGATAATGAGGTGCAAGGTCGGAATTTTATGTTTCCTGCCCTACTCATTACATTGACTGCTGGGTTGTTGATGGTTAGTAACTTTAGTTATTACAGTTTCAAAGATATTGATTTTCGTAATAAAGTACCTTTTATTGTGGGCGTACTAATTATTTTAGGTTTGTCATTAGCGACTATTCACCCGCCCACTGTTATTTTCACTGTATTTTTGGTTTATGCAGCATCAGGCCCTGTTATGTGGGTCTATCGGCGGTATAAGCGCCAACAGCGTCGGAAAAAAGAGGGGGAGGCTTGAGATTACCCCCATTTTGCGGTAGTTTCCTGAATTATTAACTCAGGATAACTACTACCCACCATGAATAGCCATTATGCCAAAATACTCATCCGTACTGATTTGTCCCATCAGTATGCTGGCTTATTGGCTGCACTGCACCTGCGACTGCCCGTTCGGGCAATATAATCTGCTATGCTCTGGCGAGGCTAAACGCATTCCTTTAGAGGAATTCAACTTTACTTATTGAATTTGCAGTGATTTTGGAGTTTTACTCATGGCTAAAGATCGTTTGATTATATTTGATACCACATTACGTGATGGTGAGCAAAGTCCCGGTGCATCGATGACTCGCGAAGAAAAAATTCGCATCGCTAAAATGCTCGAACAAATGCGTGTGGATGTCATTGAAGCAGGTTTTCCTATCGCCAGTCCTGATGATTTTGAAGCGGTAAAAGCGATTGCTGGGATTGTTAAAGACAGTACGGTATGTGGTTTGGCGCGTGCTTTAGATAAAGATATTGAACGAGCAGCAGAGGCGATTAAACCTGCTGTATCGGGTCGCATTCATACCTTTATTGCGACTTCACCCATCCATATGCAAAACAAATTGCGTATGGAGCCTGATCAAGTGATTGAACAAGCTGTTTATGCGATTAAAAAAGCTCGTCAATATACCGATAATGTTGAATTTTCGTGTGAGGATGCGGGACGTTCTGAGTTTGAGTTTTTGTGCCGTATTATCGAACAGGCGATTAAAGCAGGGGCACGGACGATTAATATTCCGGACACCGTAGGCTATCAAATTCCTCACGTGTTTGGTGATATGGTAGGGCGTTTGATTCAAACGATTCCTAATGCGGATCAAGCTATTTTCTCGGTACATTGCCATAACGATTTAGGTTTGGCTGTAGGCAACTCATTGGCAGCAGTGATGCAAGGCGCTCGTCAAGTGGAGTGTACTATCAATGGTTTAGGTGAGCGGGCGGGTAATGCGTCTTTAGAAGAAGTCGTGATGGCCATCCGTACTCGCCCTGATGTGTTTAATGTTGAAACCCATATTGCGACACAACACATTGTCCCCACTTCACGTTTAGTATCCAGTGTGACAGGGTTTGCAGTACAGCCCAATAAAGCGATTGTGGGGGCGAATGCGTTTGCTCACGAATCTGGTATCCATCAAGATGGAGTACTTAAGCATCGTGAAACCTATGAAATCATGCGGGCGCAAGATGTAGGTTGGTCAGATAATAAAATTGTACTGGGTAAACATTCAGGGCGTAATGCTTTAAAAACACGTTTGCAAGAATTAGGTATTGAGTTTGAAAGTGAACAAGCTCTAAATACGGCCTTTTCGCGCTTTAAAGATTTAGCTGATCGCAAACATGATATCTATGACGAAGATTTGCGCTTATTAGTACTGGAAACACAAACCCATCAAGAGACGGAGATCTATGAACTAGTTTCCAGCTCTGTATGTTCTGAAACGGGTGAAGTACCGAATGCTACTGTAGTACTCAAAGTCAGAGGACAAGAAATATCTGCCAGCGCTCAGGGCAGTGGTCCTGTAGATGCGGTGTATAGCGCTATTCAAACGATTACTCAACATAAGGCTGATTTACAATTATATTCTGTCAATGCCATTACTAGTGGCACAGATGCCCAAGGCGAGGTCACAGTACGTTTAGAAAAAACCGGACGTATTGTACATGGTCATGGTGCTGATACAGATATTGTGATTGCTTCAGCAAAAGCTTATCTTGATGCTTTAAATAAGCTAGTGACTCAAGATGAGCGTGAGCATCCTCAACATTCGGTGTAATGATTCATGAATGCTGCTGAACAAAGTCGTTATCTTACTGCAATGGGTATTCCTGTGTGGCGACCTAAGGCTGATAAGACTTTATTAGCAGCTGAGCAAGAAAGTACTCCTTTGATACCGAGTACTTTGTCACCGTCCCATACACCCATGCCAGAGTCGCTACATCAAGCGGCTTTGAATGAGATAGCACCAAGTACTTTCACGCCTAAGATGGTTGAAACACCTAAAGCAGTTCAACCTAATATTTTATCCTGTACGGGTATGGATTGGGTTGAGTTACAGCAATTAGTGAGTACTTGCACGCGCTGTGGCTTAGCCAAAACGCGAACTAAAACGGTCTTTGGCTCAGGGGATACTAGCGCTAATTGGATGATAGTGGGCGAAGCACCTGGGGCAGATGAAGACAGACAAGGTTTACCTTTCGTAGGTCGAGCAGGTAAATTACTGACCAGTATGTTGGGGGCTATTGGATTGGAGCGCGAGCAGGTTTATATTTTGAATATGCTCAAATGCCGTCCGCCAAATAACCGTGACCCCTCTAAGGAAGAAGTGACTTTATGTCGTGGGTACTTGGAGCGCCAAATAGAGTTGGTGCAGCCTAAATTGATTTTGGTTGTGGGACGGATTGCTGCTCAGCATTTATTGAATACAGAAGCCCCTCTTGCACGTTTGCGTGGGCAGGTTCATACCTTGCCTAGTTTAAAAACGCCAGTCGTGGTGACTTATCATCCTGCTTACTTATTACGTAAGCCTATGGACAAACGTAAAGCGTGGCAGGATTTACAATTAGCTCAACAACTTTCTCAAACATGGTAATGAAGACGCATCCTTTAGTATTACGCCCTATGCAAGAGAGTGATCTACCCATTATTATGGCGATTGAGGAACGTGCTTATCCTTACCCGTGGGCATTGGCTAATTTTAAAGATTGTTTAAAACACAACTATGATTGTTGGGTTTATGAGCAGAATGAGCATATCATCGCGTATACTGTACTGATGTTGGTATTAGATGAGCTTAGTATTTTAAATGTATGTGTGAATCCTTTTCACCAACGACAAGGATTAGGCACTGCGTTACTCAATACTATTGAAAATTTAGCCGTCGAGCGTGGCATAACTAATTGCTTTTTAGAAGTGCGTCCTTCTAATAAAGCCGCATTAAAGCTGTACCAAAAGCAGGGTTTTCACGAAATTGGTCTGCGTAAACGCTATTATCCTGCTGCTACAGGACGCGAAGATGCGATTGTAATGGCTAAAGCCATTTTACCAAGCGATTCCCTCTAGGTGTAAACGCACCAAAGTGGTAATATTACCTATTTTAACCTGTCGATGTTGTTTTTAAGTGACAGATCATAACGAACCATTATTAGAAGAGGATGTGATGATTGAGCAAACGATGGAGTTGCCATCTTCATTACACCCTATCAGCCCAGAAAAAATTTGTAAGCGCTCTTTAGAAGTTGTTAGTCGACTTCAACAAGCCGGACACCAAGCCTATTTGGTCGGTGGGTGCGTGCGCGACTTATTATTGGGACAAATACCGAAAGACTTTGATATCGCTACTAGCGCTCATCCTGAGCAAGTGCGGCGGTTATTTTCATCTTGTCGTCTGATCGGGCGGCGCTTTCGCCTCGCTCACATTTACTTCGGGCGTGACTATATTGAGGTTGCGACTTTTCGTGCTCCTCATGATAGTGGTAACGAAGGTCAGGGGCAGGTCAACGATGACGGACGCATTACCTATGACAATGTGTACGGTACGTTAGATGAAGATGTATGGCGGCGTGATTTCACGATTAATGCCCTCTTTTATGACCCTATTCAAAATGAAATTTTGGATTACGTGGGCGGGTTGAAAGACCTTGAAGAGCGACGCATTCGTTTGATTGGTGATCCTGAAAGTCGTTATCGTGAAGATCCTGTGCGAATGTTGCGGGCAGTACGCTTTGCAGCAAAGCTAGGATTTGATATCAGCGATGAAACGCGTGATTTAATTATGCCCATGGCTCCTTTATTAGATGGGGTGGCAGCCGCGCGTTTATTTGATGAAATACTCAAAATGTTGCATAGCGGCTCTGGAAAACGCACATTTGAGTTATTGCGTGAATACGATATTTTACCGTTCTTATTGCCTGTAACCGATGACAGCTTGTATGAAGATACAACAGGTACTTTTGCCCGTCTGTTAGAAATATCGTTAGGTAATACTGATCGACGTGTCAAGGCTGGGTTATCAGTTATGCCACCGTTTTTATATGCGGTTTTGCTCTGGCATAAGGTCAATACTTTAGCGCTAAATATTCAAGATGATGGCTATCCTGAAATGCAGGCAATGCAAATTGCGGCTACCGAAGTACTGAATGAACAAGTAGATTTTACAGCGATTCCACGGCGGTTTAGTAATATTACCCGTGAAATTTGGGGCTTGCAGTTACGCTTTAAAGTACGTGATTTACGTCGTGCTAGCGCTCTGTTACATAATAATCGTTTCCGTGCAGCCTATGACTTCCTATGCTTACGGGCGCAAGCAGGCGAGCCTGTAGAGGAAGATTGCAAATGGTGGACAGCCTTCCAAGAAGCAGAAGGTGAGGCGCGAGTAGCCTTGTGTGAAAAGCCTGATCGTCGTCGCCACACTAATCGCCGTCGCCGGCGGTAGTAAGCTCAATGAGCGAGCATTTAGTCTACATTGGCTTGGGTAGTAATTTAGGTGACTCTATTACTACCTTGCGCTCGGCTCTAAGTACTCTACGCCAATATCCTGCTATTCAAGATTTAAGAGTTTCACGGTTATATTATTCTAAACCCGTGGGACCCCAAGATCAGCCAAACTACTGGAATGCAGCTGCATGTTTTAGTACCTCTTTAGCACCCGTCATATTACTAGATTTATTACTCCAGATTGAAAAAGATCATGGGCGTGATAGGGCTCAACAAATCCGTTGGGGGGCGCGTACACTAGATCTAGATATATTGCTGTATGATCATTTAGTGGTAGCTAGTACTCGTTTAACGATCCCACATCCTTATCTCACCTCACGCGCCTTTGTCGTTTGTCCACTCTTAGATCTAAACCCTCAACTTACCCTGCCTTCGGGTCGGTTATTAACTAACTATTTGGCAGACTTGCAAGATCAAACCAGTACTTTAGAAGTGAGTACCGTGGTGCTATAACTCTTATCTAAATAATCGATTTATAGGTAAAAAATCTCTGGCTTTAAATGAGTAACTATTTTTATTAATAATTTTTTAAAAAATCTATATGATCCTCTGATAAATAGAGGTTAAGTAATAGTTAATTTATTCGGAAGCTATTATGAAGTTAACAAATTAATAAAAGATAAAAGCACTTTTTGGCTTGATAATTTAAAGTACTTTAAATTGATTTTAAAAATCATGCTCACCTTTAACTAAATTTAGCAGTCATTATTGAGTA
>JBDKGX010000018.1:0-35718 GCA_039797965.1 Pseudomonadota bacterium | reverse complement strand
TTTGTCAATGCGCTCAATAATTTCAGGTGATGCCTCAGTATATACACCAACATTTTGAGTGTCTGTGTGGTCAAGCATTTCTGCAATAATAAGTTCACCATGACCCTCTTGAGCAGCTCTAGTACCAAGCGTATAACGAAAGCGTCGAGTATTAATATGTAAAAGTGCTCCAGTACGCTCTGAGTAGACTTCTAGCTCCATTAATACTTTATTTAATGATCTTGCAAGATGCTGAGAGGTTTGATGAAATGCCATTTCTCCCTGCTGAAGCTCTCGATCGGTTTTTTCAGGGAATAAAGGTGCTAATTCTGGCTGAGATAAGATATTTTTAAACTTGCTTTTAACATCATTAGCATACTGCCATAATAGCTGACCAATTTGTGGTGTGATAATGCGCTCTTTGAACTCCTCCCTATAATTTTTCCTTTGTTTTGCCCGTGGAATATTTATGATGTAAATAGGTTGGTCTTCTTTGAGAAGAGGAGCTTTAACATCACTTACCTTTAGTAAAGCATATTGTATAGGGCGCTGCCCAAACAACATAAAAAGCCATGCTAATAAATAGCTGGCTGTATCCACTTTTTTACTTATATAAGCTTGCTTGAGAGCAGCTTGTATAGAGTTAAGTTCAATATCCGAAAATGCGCCTTTCTCAGAGTTCTTAGTAAGTACAGCTATCCCTTTAGTATTTCCCTTGAGACTTAAGGTATTTAGTAGATCAATTGTGTTTTTTTCTATACCTGTATAACCCAATGAAAACCACTTCTTTAAAAAACCAGATAGTGTGGATAAATACCATTTTTGACTACTATCTAAGGATGAGTAGTAATTAATAATATGGTGAGCACTTATATTTATAATAGGTGTACTGTTAAGTTTATAGGTTGATTTTAAAAAGTGATATAACCTTTGATAGACATTGTCCATATGGTAAATAGAGTGATTTTCGCTATACCAAACTAAAACTTTTTTTAATGAAATTAGGAAATCGAAGTCTACCAGAGAAGTAATTTTATTAAAGTTTATGCTTACAGCTTTGCAGCTAGTTCTTATGCCCCAATGATCTTCATTTGGATCAAAATCAATCCCATCCCTAGTAGAAGCTATAGGTAAGCAGTTATTTTGGTTCAGCCCCAGTAGATTCACGTTGTGGGTTCCTTTTCAAAGAAGCTATTTTGCATATTCAGGGAAATTTTATTGGCTTTCTTCCTAATATGTCTTTTGGTATAGGTTGATGCTGTACCTGATGCTTCTGACCATCCCATTAAAAAAGCACGCATTTTAATCTCATCAGACTCAGGGATATTATTTTTATCCATAGCTACTGAGAAGTTATCGTTCCATGTATGCCTTAAAATATGAGGAGATAAATCTTGAGGTAAGTCTTCTATTGCTGATCTTAGATATGTAAAACATTTGTTAAGAGCACTTAGTGATAATGGCTCACCTGTTTTGTCAGCTATAAATAAAAAATCGTGTTTTCTTGCTCTTTCAAATTTTTTTCTATGATAGATTATGTAGTCATAAGTGAGCTTTATTATTTTACTGGGAATAGGTAGTATTCTGTCTCTAGTTTTAACTACGGGTTGTTCTTTGCGCGGGTCTGTTAGATCATCAGCTCTACGAGCAATAACAACTTCCTCTTTTTGAAAATTTATATCTTTTATTCTTATATTCAATAATTCTCCGCGTCTTAGCCCAAAACTATAAAGCCAATTAAAAATTAATTCATTTCGTACTCTTATAAATTGACCTAACCACGGATTTTCTGGTGATGTGACACTTATAACTTGTAATAAGCGACTTGCAATTTGAGGCTCTAGTCCCTCTCTTACACCTATAACATTATGCTTATGAGTTACTGGTATATGAGCTTTTAATACTTCAATGTTTAACTGAGTGATCTTTTCAAGAGAGGCATAGTTAACGTTATGAATAGATAATTTTAGTAGGTGCGATTTGAGTAACCAAGATAAGTAGTCTGTAATAGTACGTATACGATTAGCTATAGTTTGAGTATTTAAATATACACGAGTTTTTTTTATATTTATATTTTTTTGAATTTCAACTATATTGGATCTTTTATTAGTTATAAGATTTTCAACAGCTAATTTACATGTATTTGTTAAGTCTTCAATTTCATTAATACTTAAAACTCTACCCTCATTAAGGCGTTGTGCTAAGTCTATTTGGCGCTTATCTAAAAAGAGTACAAATAACATAATATGACGCAAAGCCTGATCTATAGTATTTGTAGCTAAATTTCTACCTCTTAATTGTGTAAGTGCATATATTAAAGGGCCTAGCAAGGGTAAGCCTGATTCTTTGTGGATCAAAATAGGTAGACGTTCTCCTGAACTTAAAACAAGAAGCTTTATGATGTAAGGGTTTGACATATTTTGTTTACAATTTCAAGTGAACACTATTATAGATAGTAATGTAATAAATATGCGTTGTAAATAATTAAAAAAACCTAGTTAAATCAATAACTAGGCTTAATTTGTTAACAAAAATAATTTTGTTCGGGGCTAGAACGGAATATCATCATCAAAATCTTCAAAATTATTTTTGCCACTAGGTGCTGAGGCATTAGAACCATAATCTGAAGCAGGGGGATAATTATTTGAATTATTGTTGTTATTGGAGTAATTATTATTACGTGGAGGAGGTGCTGAATTATAACCACCGCCTTGATTCATGGGGGCGCGTTGTTCGCCCTCGTTATGTCGTCCGCCTAGCATCTGCATATCACTAGCGACAATCTCGGTACTGTAGCGGTCTTGACCATCTTGACCTTGCCATTTGCGCGTTCTGAGGCTGCCCTCTACATAAAGCATTTGCCCTTTACGCACATACATCCCGACGATTTCAGCTAATTTTCCAAAGAAAACTACTCGATGCCACTCGGTACTTTCCTTTTTTTCACCCGTAGCTTTGTCTTTCCATTGTTCATTAGTCGCTAGGCTGAGATTGGAGATCGCATCACCACTGGGCATAGAGCGATTTTCAGGGTCTTTACCGACCGTGCCGACTAAAATGACCTTATTAATACCGCGAGCCATGTATAAAAATCCTTCACAAATTAACAGTTAATGATACCACAAGTACTAGCGCAGCGGATTGGAAAATACCTGCAAAGCTTGCTCATCTAGCTGCTCATCCACCTTGAGATAAGCACGACCTGTAGAACTATCAATATAAATCTCCCGCACACCCTGTACCTGACCAAGCGCTTGCTCTAGTACTTGTTTATTTTTAGCCAAATAGCTAGGGTCAAGGCGAATAATCCGGCTCGAATAAAATTTAATAGCAGGCAAACCCAAGGCTAATAGCAACCAAACTCCCGCTACCACCGCATTAACAATAAAAATCCCGCTTAAACCATAATGCTGCTTGATATAACCCCCTAATGTCCCACCTGCAAAAATACCGAGTACTTGCGACAGGCTATACACGCTCATTGCCGTACCTTTTAAATTCACTTTAGAGTACTTGGCAACTAAGGACGGTTGACTGGCTTCAAGAAAATTAAAACCAATGAAAAACACTAAAAAGCCTACCAAGAATAACGCCAGAGTATGAGTACTTAACCCCATCACCAACTCAGCCACCACTAACATGGCAATCGCTGCAATCAGTATAGAGCGCATTTTGCGGTATTTTTCTGCGACAATAATCAGCGGAATCGACAAAATAAACGCACCTAGGAAGATCGGTAAATACACTTTCCAATGCGCGGTTTTATCTAAACCTAGTGAGTCAGTGAGTAGGTTAGGGACAACGAGGAAACTCGCGGTCATAATCATATGTAGGGTAAATACCCCAGCATTGAGGCGCATCATAATGGGGTCGTGTAGTACTTGGCGTAAATAGCCATCGACCACCCCTGTATCAGGATGAGCAAAGACTTGATCAGGGGTGGGCACGACCAGCACAATCAGTAAAATGCCAATCAGGGCAAGTACGGCGGTAAACCAAAACACGCCCGCCATCCCATAGTCTTGGCTAATCAAAGGTCCCAACACCATCCCGCCCGCAAATGACATCGCAATCGTAATCCCAATCACTGACATCACACGGGTACGGTTTTGCTCCTGAGTCAAATCGGCTGCCAGCGCTAGAGTCACTGCCGAGATCGCACCCATCCCCTGCAAAGCTCTCCCGATAATCACCCATTCAATAGTACTTGAAAGAGCAGCCACGGCACTCCCCACCGCAAAACAGATGAGCCCACCAATAATTACAGGCTTACGCCCTATACGGTCGGACAACATACCTAAAGGAATTTGAAAAATAGCTTGAGTTAGCCCATAAATCCCAATCGCCAACCCCACTAATAAATCAGTACTGTGAGGATAATAATGAGCATACAAGCTAAACACGGGTAGGATCATAAATAATCCCAACATCCGCGCTGCATAAATCATTGCCAACGAGCCAGCTACCCGCCATTCCAACGCTGTCATCATTATCACCCGCATAAATACAAGGGGACGATTTTAACGGTTTGAACCCCCGATGAACAATAACAACTTTGGAGCAGGCACTAAAACCGAGTTTATAAAACGTTAGGCATTTTGCTAACGTTCTTTAAGACCCATGCAAATTAGCCCACAAACCCAACTTTTACATGGCTACCGTCACAAAACGGTTTATTCTGTGAGGCTCCACAGCGGCATAAGGCACATTGGGTTTTAGTTTCTTCTGTCCCATTTATCTGGAGGGTGATGGCACCTTTTACCAACACGGGGCCATTGGGCAGTACTTGCAATGTCACAGGAGTACTTTCAGCGACAATTTGTTGAGATGGAGTAGGCGTACTTTGGGCGTTATCACCCATTTGATAGGACAATGCGCCAGAGGGGCATGCCGCTACTTGTTGTTTAATTGCTTCAGTACTGGCGCCCTCAATATTCACCCACGGACGCTCATTAGGATTAAAAACCTCGGGTAAACCATGAAAACATTTAGTCGAATGAATACATTTAGCAGGTTGCCAAGTGACGGTCACTTCACCATTAGAATAATGTTTAATAACAGGCTCGCTCATGACGTACTCCTAGTGGTTTGAATGCAAATTTAAAAGATTCTAGGCTCAATCATAGCCTAAGTACTTAAATAAAAGTACTCACTTGCATGCTATCCCAAACACCCTCTAAACTTGATCTGTCAGTCAAATTTAAAAGAGTAAGCCATTATGAATCAAGGTCATGTCGGTCAAGCCATTCCCCACGATAGTGCAGCTCGCCATGTCAGTGGTTCAGCCCTTTATGTGGATGATATTGCTTTACCTTTAAATACCTTACACGCCATGGTAGGGGTAAGTACTTGTGCCGCAGGGCATATTTCCTCACTGGATTTAAGTGCAGTCAAAACCAGCCAAGGGGTCAAAACGGTACTGACTCTCGATGATGTAACGGGGCATAAAGATATTGGTGCCGTATTTGCGGGTGATCCCTTACTTTCAACGGGTGAAATCCTGTTTTATGGTCAACCGATTTTTGTCGTAGCAGCGGATACTTATCAACAGGCTCGGATTGCCGCCCGCCAAGCTAAGATCGAGTACTCGACACAAACCCCGTTACTAGATGTAAAACAAGCCCTCCAACAACAGCGCTTTGTGCGCCCCACTCACGCCTTTGGGCAAGGGGATGCAGAAGCAGCTATTCAAGCCGCGCCTATTCAATTGAGCGGTGAGCAATATATTGGCGGGCAAGAGCATTTTTATCTCGAAGGGCAAATCTCCATTGCCCTACCCACTGAAGATGGTGTGATGATTTACACCTCCACTCAACACCCCTCGGAATTACAAAAGCTTGTGGCGGAAGTACTGGCTATTCCGATTCATGCAGTCACCGTGGAAACGCGGCGGATGGGCGGTGGTTTTGGGGGTAAAGAAACCCAAGCCGCACAATGGGCCTGTCTTGCGGCTCTCTTAGCGACCAAAACCCAACAGGCGGTTAAATTACGTTTGCCACGTGCGGATGATATGAGTTTGACGGGTAAGCGCCATCCATTTTGGAATCAGTACACCATTGGCTGTGATCTGGAGGGCAAAATGATGGGGGCGAAGATTCAAGTCGTAGGCGAGTGTGGTTACTCACCCGACTTATCGGATGCCATCGTGGATCGTGCCATGTTCCACGCGGATAATGCCTATCATCTGCCTCATGCCTATATTGTTGGGCAGCGTTGCTTTACCAATACGGTCTCGCATACTGCCTTTCGTGGCTTTGGGGGGCCGCAAGGGATGATGATTATTGAAAAAGCCATGGATGATATAGCCCGTCTTGTGGGTAAAGACCCCTTGGAAGTGCGTAAACTCAACCTGTATCAAGAGCATCAAACCACACCTTATGGACAAACCATCGAGTACTTTGTCTTACCCACTATCATTAATCAATTAGAGCACAGTAGTGAGTACTGGGCGCGGCGTGAGGCAATTAAAGCCTTTAATCAATCGAGTACTTATCTCAAAAAAGGCTTGGCATTAACACCCGTCAAATTTGGTATTTCCTTCACAGTACAACATCTCAATCAAGCGGGCGCACTTATTCATATTTACACCGATGGCAGCATTCATCTTAATCACGGTGGGACTGAAATGGGGCAGGGTTTAAATACCAAAGTGGCGCAAGTGGTAGCGACTGAGTTGGGGGTGGATATCGAACAAATACTAATAACGGCGACTCGCACCGATAAAGTTCCCAATACTTCGCCCACCGCCGCCTCCAGCGGGGCTGATCTCAATGGCAAAGCCGCGCAAAATGCCGCGCAAATTTTAAAAGCGCGTATAGCGGACTGTGTGGCTAACGAGTACCAAGTCCCTGTAGAGAGCATTGAGTTTACGAATAACCAAGTCAAGTACTTAGGAGGTAGCTTGAGCTTTGCCGAGGCGGCTCATTTGGCTTATATGCGGCGCGTGTCGTTATCCAGTACAGGGTATTACAAAACACCGATGATTCATTACGACCGCAATATAGGCAAAGGTCGACCGTTCTTTTATTACGCCATGGGAGCCGCCGTATCTGAGGTACAGATAGATATCTTGACGGGTGAATATAAAGTACTGCGCGTGGATATACTTCACGATGTAGGCGCGAGCTTAAATCCCGCTTTGGATAAAGGGCAAATCGAAGGGGGCTTTATTCAAGGTATGGGCTGGTTGACTACGGAGGAGCTGGTCTGGAATCAAGACGGCAGACTACTCTCCAATAGCCCCGCGACGTATAAAATCCCTGCGATTTCAGATACACCCCCCCTCTTTAATGTCGAACTACTCAAAGATCACCCCAATGGTGCTCCCACCATTTATCACTCTAAAGCAGTCGGCGAGCCGCCGTTTATGTTGGCGATTTCGGTTTGGTCAGCGTTGCGGGATGCGATTAGTAGTTTAAGTAATTATAAAATCAGCCCAGATCTCGATACACCGGCGACACCCGAGCGAGTACTTCGAGCGGTGATGGCATTAAAAACAGCAAAAGTGGCATGAGTACTTATCAACACTGGTCGCAAATAGTAGCGGAATTACATCAAGCCAATCAGCCCTATGTACTTGTCACGGTGCTACAAGTGCGTGGTTCAGCTCCGCGCAGTGCGGGTACTAAAATGGTGGTCAGTCATGATAGTACTGGGGGCAGTATTGGTGGAGGAAATTTAGAGTATCAAGCCATTCAACAAGCTCGCGCTTTATTACAAGAAAACCATAATCAACAACGTCAGCAGGAATTATTACTGAGCACTGACCTTAATCAATGCTGTGGCGGAGCAGTGACCGTGTTGTTGGAGTCCTTTGTTGAGTGTGAAAGTACTGTGTGGTTATTTGGCGCGGGGCATGTGGCTCAAGCCTTAGTAACGATTTTGGCACAATTACCTGTGCGAGTGCATTGGGTGGATAGCCGTGCAGAGCTGTTTCCGAATACTTTACCCAGTACTTTTAAAATACATACTAACAATGGTTTGCAAGTACTGGATCACATCCAACCTCATCACGATGTAGTCGTACTGACGCATGATCACCAATTAGATTTTGATTTAATTCACCAAGTACTTGCCCAGCACAAAGGACGATGGGTGGGTTTAATTGGGTCTGAAACTAAAGCTCGACGGTTTCGCCAACGGTTAGAGCAAGCGGGATTAGGTGCTAATCAGATTGAGCGTTTAATTTGCCCAGTGGGTCTCGCTCAAGTGACAGGTAAGCGCCCTATGGAAGTAGCGGTCTCTATTGCAGCACAACTCATTAGCCTATGGGTATAGTAGTTTGAGAGCGTTAAGCTGGTTTTTTTGGAAAAAATACTCATTAGTTTTTTAATAATC
This sequence comes from Pseudomonadota bacterium, assembly GCA_039797965.1. Taxonomy (GTDB): domain Bacteria; phylum Pseudomonadota; class Gammaproteobacteria; order Thiotrichales; family Thiotrichaceae; genus Thiofilum. Next base: position 27,402 of record JBDKGX010000018.1, on the reverse strand, counting down.
AATAGAAAGATAAGCATCTTAATTAAATTAACTAGTTAACCAGTTCTAATGTCTAAAGGGGGCATAATGATTTTAGTATTAGGGGGCGCGGGCTATATTGGTAGCCATATGGTTGATCGTTTAGTCAAACAAGGCAAATCGGTGGTAGTAGTGGATTCACTCGCCACAGGCTTTCGCCCATCTATTCCACCTCAAGTACCTTTTGAACAAGGTGATTTACGTGATGCCGCTTTTTTGAATCGAGTATTTGAAACTTATGCTATTCAAGCGGTTTATCATTTTGCGGCCAGCTCATTAGTGGGGGAAAGTGTCAGCCATCCCCTAAAGTACTATGACAATAATGTGGTGGGTACCTTGCGCTTATTGGAGTGTATGCACCACCATCAAGTCAATCATATTGTATTTTCTTCCACCGCAGCCGTGTATGGTGAGCCTGAAACAGTCCCTATTACTGAAAGCCAACGCAAAGCGCCCACTAATACCTATGGTCAGACCAAATTAGCAGTTGAGGACATGTTGAAATGGGCGGGATTAGCACACGGTATTAAAAGTGTTTGTTTGCGCTATTTTAATGTGGCAGGGGCGGCAATATCAGGTCAGATTGGAGAGGCGCATAACCCTGAAACGCATTTAATTCCAAATGTGATTAAGGCGGCACAGGGCTTAAAAGCATTAACGGTATTTGGTAATGATTATCCCACGCCAGACGGGACTTGTATTCGTGATTATATCCATGTGGTTGATTTAGTTGCCGCGCATGAAAAAGCGATGCAGTACTTAGAACAAGGCGGAAAGTCCACAGTATTTAATCTAGGGAATGGCGGTGGCTTTAGTGTTAAGCAAATTATTGATGCGACTGAAGCGGTAGTCGGTCGAGCCATCCCGTATGAAATTAAAGCGCGGCGAGCAGGTGATCCTGCGGTACTAGTCGCCGATGCAACGAAAGCGCGTGAAGTACTCGGCTGGGTGCCTCAATATACGGATGTCAACGCCATAATTGAAACAGCATGGCGCTGGCATCAATCTCATCCCCACGGTTACGAGGTGTAGTGGCGCCATGACAGTTTTTGCCAAAGTACTCGTTACAGTTAGATAAAAGCGTCCTTCTGTATTGCTTATAAAAATCTATTCTAAATCTGTGCTGTATCTGGAGTACTTTATACACTGCTAGTCCGACAATAATATTGAATAGGTTGTTTTAATGGATACGCAGTTGCTATTAGCGATGGTGTCGTTTGCGTTTGTGACTTCAATTACACCGGGCCCGAATAATTTAATGCTATTAGCCAGTGGCGCACATTTCGGTTTCAAACGAACTATTCCGCATATGCTGGGTATTTCATTGGGAATGGCGTTGTTATTACTGTGTGTGATTAGTGGCTTGGGCACTTTATTTATTCAATTTCCGGTGATGCAAACGGGTTTAAAAGTACTTGGTGCGCTGTATTTAGTTTGGTTGGCTTGGAAAATTGCTTCAGCTCCGGTGGGTGAACTACAAGGGCGCGAAACTCGTAATAATGAACCAATGCGTTGGTGGCAGGCGGTGCTATTTCAATTTGTCAATCCTAAGGCATGGATGATGGCAATCGGTGCGGTGAGTAGTTTTACTTTGGTAGGTAGTCACTATTGGGGATCAGGGTTGGTGTTGATTATGGCGTTTACCTTAGTGAATCTGCCCTCTGTATCCATATGGGCGGGCTTTGGAGTGATTATTCAGCGTTATTTATCTAATGCCACTCGGCAGCGTTACTTTAATATTATTATGGGCTTACTCACTGCTTTGACCGTGTTGATGATCGTGCGTATGTAAGGGTCAGTACTAGGTTGACACTCTCTTGTTATAGTTGCATTAGAAACTATTAGTTTTATATAGTTGCTGGTGCAACTATAGGAGAGGGTTATGTCAATGATTTCATTGCCTGAGCACGTTCCAGTGCTCATTGCAGGCGGGGGGCCTGTGGGCTTAACTGCGGCTGCCTTATTAGCGCGTTTTAATATTCCCTCGATAGTGATTGAAGCCGATACCGATTATTGTGAAGGGAGTCGGGCGATTTGTATGTCACGTCGTTCTCAAGAAATTCTGAGTTGGATAGGTGCCGATAAAGCCTTGGTCGATAAAGGTTTATCATGGGTTGGCGGGCGTAGTTATTGGCGCAATATCGAAGTACTGCATTTTGAAATGCCTCACGAGCCGACACAGCGTTATGCGCCTATGGTGAATATTCAACAATATTATTTAGAGCAATTTATTCATCAAGCCTTAGAGCAATCTCAACCGAATAGCGTGTATTGGGGACACAAAGTCCTCGATGTGCAACAAACCGCTACGGCTGCACAAGTACTGATTCAATTACCAGAGGGCAATACTCAAACGGTCACCGCGGATTGGGTCATTGCTTGTGATGGGGGGCGTAGTACAGTACGTGAAGTACTCGGTTTAGCCCTGAAAGGGATGCAATACGACGGGCGCTATGTGATTGTGGATATCAAACAAAAAACGCAGCGTCCGGTGGAGCGTCTCGCATGGTTCGATCCGCCGTCTAATCCAAACTCTACTTTACTCATGCATCGTCAGCCCGATGAAGTATGGCGGATTGACTACCAAATTCGACCCGATGAAGACCCATTAGAAGCGGTCAAACCTGAAAATGTCCTACCTCGAATACAAAGCCATTTAGCCATGATTGGTGAGACGGAGCCTTGGGAAGTCTTGTGGATTTCACTCTATAACGCTAAATGTTTGAGTTTAGAAAATTATCGCCACGGGCGCGTGTTTTTTGCAGGGGATGCCGCGCATTTAGTCCCTATTTTTGGAGTACGTGGACTCAATTCTGGATTGGACGATGTTAGTAGTTTGGTATGGAAATTAGCCAGCGTTTGTCAAGGCACAGCAGCCGATAGTGTATTGGATAGTTATTCGATTGGGCGAGTGGCAGCCACTCAGGAAAATATTGCTTATGGTGCAAAAAGTACTGAGTTTATGGCACCTCCTAATCGAGCCTTTGAGCTAATGCGTGAGGCCGCTTTGCGGTTAGCGGTGGTGGATAAATCAGTAGCCTCTTTGATCAATCCGCGTCAATCCACTCCTATTGTGTATAGTACTTCACCCCTGAATATCGTTGCACAAGATCAATGGTTTAGTACTTTAGCCCAAGCAGGTGCTCCGGCTCCAGAGGCTCTATTAACCGATGAGAGGGGACAGCCACGCTATTTGACAGAGTACTTTGGTAAGGAGTGGGTGTTAATCGTGTTCAGCCAACCAGCTCTAACGACTACCTTGCGACAAACATTGCTTAATTTACCTTGGCAAGTGGTGATAGTAGGGGCAGAGGGGCTGCACGATACCTATCAGCAAGTGCAGGAGCGTTATGGTTTTGCTGAGGGAGAGCAAGGGCTTATTTTAGTGCGTCCTGATGGTTATATTTTGGGAAGGTGGTCAGGTCTAGCGTTGGATACCTGTGTAAATGCGTGGCAAAACAAGGGTTTTTAGGGATTTTTACTATGAAAGCAGCAGAATTAGATCAAGTTTATACAGAATTATGTTATACACTAAACGCTGTGGGTGAAGATAAAACACCCTTGTTTTTAGCAATGCTGAGTTTGTCACTGATGAGTCGATTGGAGGATTCAGCAGAGGCTATTGCCTTGATCCGACAAGCTTGGCAGCAGATCGACGCTACAGGATGAGAGACTATGGCTGATACCGCCTCTAACGCTCAGGTTACCCCTTTAGAGCGCTATTTAACTTATCGTTTACATTTAATTAGTAAAATTACCGACAAAGCTAGCAGTGATGCCTATATGAATGAATTAGGCTTACCGGTAGGTGCCGCACGTTGTTTAGCTGCTATTGGTACGTTTGCGCCCCTATCGGTCAAGGAATTAGCCAGCCGCGCTAATTTAAATAAAGCCCAAGCCAGTCGTGCCACGCAATCTTTACTAGAGCGTGGCTATGTATCAAAAACAGATAATCAGCAAGACGCACGAGGAGTGGTCATCACTTTAACGGACGAAGGAAAGGCACTATGGAATCAAATCATGGTACTGATTGAACGCCGTAATGCCGAAATCTTTGGAGCATTAACCCCCAAAGAACGCCAACAGTTAGGCATCATTTTAGATAAGCTCATTGCTGCTCATGTGCCTGACGAGGCGGCTGAAGACTAAGTGTTACTAATAAATTTGTTGAGCGACTTTAAGTACTTGTTTAGCTAGTGCTTTGTGTGTTGCAGTCGTCACCAAAAAGAAGGGATGCTTGTGCCCCATGAGTTCAATGAGCGTTTGGGGCAGTCGTTCTTTTTTCCAGATATATCCTTTGGTTTTTACGACTACGATAAATAGGGGGTACTCTGGATAGTGCTCAACTTGTTTTTGGGCTAGCCATATAGACCCTACCTGCTTATGGCTAGCAACTTCACCTAAAATGGACTCAATTAACTCATCCCCTTGCTCAGCGAGTACCTGTGAGGGGATAAAGTGATCTTTTATACTAAGATGATCCCGTTCAATTTGTGCGGCTTCCCATTTATCACTAGCCTGCTCTAATGTAACTAACCATTGTTTAGCCAACTCAGGTTGGCGTTGATGAGTGTAGTAACTCCATGCTAACTCAGCCGCCGATACTTTTAAGGGCGGGTGTTGCAGGGCGTGCTCAATAAAAGGCATACCTTCGCTTTGCTTACGCTCTAATAAAATTCGCCCCCGCGCTAAAGCGGCATCATAGTCTTCAGGATACAGGGCGGCATAACGTTCATAAAGTGGTAACACGTCCGTATCGGGTACATAACGGTCAGTCAGGGCGGCAATATTCCATTGCTGATAGGGGGCTAAATGATCATAGGGTTGCTGCTTGAGTTGATGCAACTGCTCCCGCGCGGCTTGAGCCTCATGATAAAATTCAGCCCAACGCTCTTTATTTTGAATCGCCCAAATCTGATTAAAATCATCGACCACCCGAGTACTTTGTTCCCCTAACCATTCCAGCGCTTTGTGAGTTGACCGAGTACTTTGTACACCTGTAGCTTTTAAAGCTTTGAGACGCTCAATTAAAGCGGGATGTGTATCCACACTGCTGGTACGACGTGCTAAAGCCTCACCTAAATAACGTTTAAAATCAGGGGATTGATTATCAAGAGTTTGATAAAAACGTTGTAAGCGTTGATACACATCTTGATCAGGCTCAGGGTTAAAATAGGCTTTTTTATAATGGGGCTGCCAAATAGTTTGATTGGCTAACGTATCGTAAACATTAGTATTAATCAAAGAAGAAGCCACCACTTCTGCTGAAGTCAGACTTGCCGCCAGTGCATCAGCGCTATACTCATTATCCCGTGCTAATACAAACGAATAGCCCGAAAAGTACAGGGCATACCAATTCACAAAACGCCTTACCAACCCTGATCCCCATGCTTGATGGGTTTGAAAGACACGATCTATTTGTAGCCATGAACGCCGTACCCGATAAATCCACCCTGCAAAGCGACTGTGATTACCAGATAAATGCCCTAATTCATGTGCAATGACGGAGCGGGCTTGTTCGGGGCTTAACGCTAATAGCATTTCTAAGCCTAGTACTAGCGTGTTTTTATAAGGGCCAAATAAACCTAGTCGTGGCGTTTGTGCCATAGCCGCATTGAGGTCAGGAGTGAGGATAATGCTATGTATCTTAGGTGCATCTAATGCCTTTCGTAGTGTCTCCACTTCTGTCCACAACACAGGAAAATGTTGCGGCTTTAATTCGTAGCCTTGCGGAGCTTTGACAGATACCCAGAGGGAGCGTGCTAATGCCCACATGAGAGCAAAAATCACAAAAATAACTTTGCTTTTTACTAACAGTAACACTAGCCCCATGCTAGTGAGCGCCAGCCAAAGGGTACCGCCCGCCAAGGCTATCAAGAGCACCAGCAATAATCCCAACACGCCATAGCCCAGCAAAGCTAGCCATTGCAAACGGCGTTTATAGCGCGTGGGAGATTGGACAATTTCTTGGTTAGCCTTGGCGACCAAAGCTTCAAACTGTTCGCGATACTCTGTACTAGTTTTCATGATGGGGTAGTCGTGGCGCTCAGAGAATGACCAGCATAACAGAGGCAAAAACGCGGACTGAGTTTTTATGATCAGAGGAGAAAACGACTTTCTTTACAAGCATTAAAGGTTATACAACGTACTTATGTTATAGTACTTGCACTCTCGGGGAGCCTTGTGGCTGAGATGTAATTTGCAGACCCGTAGAACCTGATCCAGCTAGTACTGGCGTAGGGAAGAGTGATTTTACACCCTCCTCATTCATGCTCAGCATGACCCCGCGCCCAATACCACAGATCAGTTAATACCTGCGTTAGCCGTGTGGCAATTTGTAAACCGTCTTCCCATTGTTGCGCCGTTAACGCTTGGAAAGCGGGTAAGGTTTGGAGCGCTTGAGTACTTAAGCCTAAGCGTACTAACGCTACTGCATCAAACCACGCATTACCCAGACCTGCATATTCCCAGTCAATCAGAATTAGTGAATGAGGCGCTAAAGTACTCCTGCACAAATTACCAAGATGCAAATCATGGTGGACGAGTACTTTGGGAATAGCGGGCAAAGTACTCAAACCCTGTTGCCAATGGTTGAGTAATTGAGCGGCGTTGGTATCAGGAAATTCTTGCCAATGCTGATAGTACTGGGCAGTAAGGTTGGAGTAGTTAATCGTCAAAGTACTTAAATCAGGTTCAGGAATAACAATGGATTGTAGGCTGTGAATAGCGTTAAGTACTTGAGCTAAATGGTGTTGATTAATTACCTGAAGAGGAGCGTAGGCTTGCATTAAACACAACCCTTGCGCGACATCATTGCGAATAGTCTGCACTGCCCACGGATAGGGTTGAATCAGCTCTAGTACTTTAGCCTCACAAGCACGATTAACGCTGAATGCAACCGTGTTAGGGGCATTGACCCGCAAGACATAACGCTGTTGACCGCAAATGACTTGATACAACGTATTACTGCTACCCCCTGTTAAAGGGTACAGCTCACAAGGGACTAGGAGAGTGTCCTGCAACCATAGATGCAGGTGAGTATTTGGGCGTGGATTCATGCGCTCATTGTAAAGAAAACATTGATAAGGTTAAAACCCCATGAAAGTACTGAGTTTCCTAGCATTAAGTTTAATGGCTGTTAGCGTTCAAGCGGCTGATTTAACAGTCTATACTTATGATTCATTTGTGTCTGAATGGGGGCCAGGTCCCAAACTAGAGACCGCTTTTGAAAAGCAATGTCATTGTGATTTAAAGTTTGTAGCCGTTGAGGATGGTGTCAGTATTTTAAATCGTTTACGTATTGAAGGCGAAACGAATAAAGCTGATATAATTGTGGGTTTAGATAATGGCTTAATGGAAGAAACACGCGCGACAGGATTAGTACAAGAGCACGGTATAACATTGCCGCCTTTAAAAACAGAATTAAACTGGCAGGATAAAACCTTTGTCCCTTTTGATTATGGGTACTTTGCATTTATCTATAATAGTGACAAGATTAAAGAGCCTGTTAAATCTTTAAAAGCGTTAGTGGATTCTAAAGCCAGTGTTATTTATCAAGACCCCCGTACGAGTACCCCCGGACAAGGTTTAATGGTATGGGTGAAAACCGTTTATGGCGATAAATCACCTGAAGCGTGGAAACAATTAGCCCAACACACTACAACGGTTACTAAAGGGTGGTGGGATGCGTATAGTATGTTTTTAAAAGACGGGTCAGATTATGTATTAAGCTATAGTACTTCTCCGGCTTATCATGTAATAACTGAAAATAAAACCCAATATAAAGCCGCGTTGTTTGAAGAAGGGCATGTGGCACAAATCGAAGTTGCCGCTATGACTAAAACTACTAAAAACCCAGCCTTAGCCCAACAGTTTTTGAGCTTTCTACTATCCAATGAGGCTCAAGCGATTTTACCGGTCACTAATTGGATGTTGCCTGTAGTCAACGATGTGGATTTACCCCCTGTCTTTAAAGATTTAATTCAACCTAAAGGCATTGGCTTTTCCAATGAAGACATTGCTAAAAATCGTAAAGAATGGATCAGCGAATGGCGTACTAATGCAGTAAAAGAGTAATATTGCAATACTAGCTTTAACAGGAGAGTACTTAAAGCCAAGTACTCTCCTTGAAAATTTATTAGCTAATAATGGTAGGCTTTTTAGTCGTAAGAGTGAGCCAGAGTAATCCTAAAGAGCCTGCAATCACTGAGGCAGTAAATACAGCTATTTTAGAGTTATTAATCAATTCGGGTTCTTGAGTAAAAGCTAATTGGGTTATAAATATCGACATGGTAAAACCAATCCCTGCTATTAAGGCAGCCCCAAAAATATGTTGCCACTGCACTCCTTGAGGTAGTAGACAAACCCGCAGCATAATAGCTACTGCGCAAGCCAGCATAATACCCAATGGTTTACCAACTACTAGCCCTAGTATAATGCCTAAACTATTTAAACTCATTAGCTGTTCAGCCCAATCCGTATTTAAGGTGATACCCGTATTCGCTAAAGCAAAGATCGGTAAGATAATAAAAGCTGAGGGCAAATGTAAAAAGTTTTCTAAACGATGTGAGGGGGAGGTTTTATCTTCACTAAGAGCAGAAAAGGGAATAGCAAACGCCAAAGCGACTCCCGCTACAGTGGCATGAATACCCGACTTTAAGGTTAAAAACCATAGTAGTACGCCTCCGATTAAATACGGAGTCAGTGCCATGATTTTAAATTTAACATTCATGAGTACTAAAACAATAAATACTAATATAGCTCCAATAAAGTACTCCCCTACTAAATGGTTAGTGTAAAAAAGAGCAATGACTATTACAGCGAGTAAGTCATCAATCACCGCTAAGGCTACTAAAAATACTTTTAAATTAGCCGGAATACGATTTCCTAATAAGGCTAGTATTCCCAATGCAAATGCAATATCAGTCGCCATAGGGATGGCAATTCCCATACGAGCACTAGTACCTTCATTTAAACTAAAATGAATAAAAGCAGGTACAATCACTCCTCCTACTGCCGCAAACATAGGGAGTAGGGCATTTTTAATATGGGCTAATTCGCCAACATATAATTCGCGCTCTAGCTCTAAACCAATCATTAAAAAGAAAATAGCCATTAAACCGTCATTAACCCAATGCTCGATACTTAAGCCCCCTAATTGAGTTTGCCAAAAGGCTTGATAAGCCTCACCCCCGCTCGTATTACTCATCGTAATAGCCAGTAAGGTACAAAAAATAAGAATAAGGCTGCTGGAGCGTTTAGAGTGAATAAAACGCTCGAAAGTAGCGGATAACGCAGTACTGAGTGTATTCATGACTTTGCCTATTGTTTTAGTGGGCTAGTACTTGGGACTAAAGGATTAGGGTACTAAGGCTAGGCAAGTAGAGGCAAGAAACGACCAGAATTAATTCCAGCCGTATCTATTAAGAGAGAGTGAGAGTGTTACGAGTTACGGTATAAAAGTAGAGGGCGTACCTGTAGTGGCCGCTACTGGGTTGTCAGGTTTTGCAACAGAGCTATTGGCTGTTTGAGCGGCTTGTGCTTGTTCCATTTCAGCTTTGACCGCTGGGGAGGAGAGTACTTCACGTAGTTGATCTTCTTTATCTTTACTGAGCGATGTTTTTAATACAGTACCGTGAAAACCCTTAATCCCTTCAAGTACTTTATCTGTCGTAGCTGAGCGTACTAATACAAATAATACTGAGCCACCTTGAGCGGTAGACGCTCCTAGTTCTTTCATAAAATCGTCATTAATACCAATATCGCTTAATGCTCCCGATAAGGCACCTGCGCCTGCACCTACAGCCGCACCTATTAAAGGATTAAGAAATAACATACCTACCAACATACCCCAAAAAGTACCGCCTACGGCTCCTGCAGCGGTAAGATTGACGGCTTGATGTAGTTTAACTTTGCCATCAGCATTTTTAGTGACAACTACAGCATCTTCGAGATCGATTAAGTACTCTTTTTGCATACTGACTAATTTGTCGCGTAAATCAAAAGCACTTTTTTCATCCTTAAAAGCAATCGCTACCAATGCGCTCATAGACTTCTCCATTAATGGGAATTAAAAGATTAACTCACTACAAAACCCAAAGTAAGTTTATCAGTATATAGCATAGATTTCACAATAGAGAGAGTATGCAATAAAATAGCTTATGAAAAATAATAAGATTGAAAGGTTTTTTAAGAGATTAAGTAAGTGATTTATTTTAATATTATTACTGTGATGGCTGATATATTGAGAGTTGAGTAATTAAATTTAATTACCCAACTATTCTAATGAAATTCTAACGGGCACCCTGTGCTTTTATTTTATCCAATTGGGGCTGAAGTACTTTGGGGTTGAGGATTTCTTCTTTAATAATTTTATCTTTTATGGGTGGACACGTTAGGCAAACGGGTGGAATAGGGAGTTTAAATTTGCGATGTAGCTCTACTTTATGTTGCAAATCCGGTGGTAAACGTCTTGCCACGGCAGGATTGGCAATAAAAGCAAGGGCTAATAAAGAACAAATGACTAGGCTTTTCATGATAGTGATCTCGCAAGTCTATGGTTTCTGGGGCTTTTCAACTGACTACAGCTTTAAAGTACTATTACATGCTGTTTTGAACGGTGATTTATTAGTAGCCAAAATGGTGAATAAGTTACTGATTTAAAATTAGTAAATGCTTGGTTTGAACTAAAACAGGAAAAGGCTGATTAACGGTCAAGGCTTGAATCGATTAAACTGTGCGCTTTGAGCTTTTGGATACTGCCATGTTTAGCGTTTTAGACAGTCAATTAGGGCAACACACCACTTATCCCACTCGCTATGACCCCGCGCTATTATTTACTATTCCACGTAGTCAAAATCGGGCGCAATGGTCTAGTACTTTGCCCTTGTATGGGGTGGATATTTGGACAGGTTATGAGGTGTCATGGCTCAATGCTCAGGGGCTACCACAAGTCCGTATTGCTGAGTTTAGTATTCCCGCCGAATCGCCTAATTTGATTGAATCTAAGTCGTTTAAGCTTTACCTAAACTCGATTAATGCACATGTGTTTGAGACGGAAACTCAAGTACTTGAGACCCTAGAGCAAGATTTATCAGTGATGGTGGGCGCCGAGGTCAATGTACGGTTTTATAGTGTCGATCAAGGGTTACCCCTTGGGCAATTGTCAGGTGAATGTTTGGATTCATTACCCATCACGATTACGCAATACACACCCACGCCGCATTTAATCCAAAGGAGTGGCATTCAAGGGCAGAGTACTTGGTATAGCCATCTATTGAAGTCTAATTGCCCTGTGACGGGTCAACCTGATTGGGGTAGTGTGAGTATCGAGGTACGAGGGCATTTGCCTACCCCTGAAAGTTTATTAGCCATGATTGTCTCTTACCGTGAGCATCAAGATTTTCATGAGCATTGCGTGGAAAGTCTCTTTACAGAGTTGTGGCAAGCTTTAGAGCCAGAGTACTTATGTGTGTTTGCGCGCTATGTGCGTCGTGGTGGTTTGGATATTAATCCGTGGCGCTGTTCGGATATCAATGAAGTGAGTACTTGGACAACGATGCCGCGATTGGCACGGCAATAATTTAAGTACTTACACAGTTTGTAGCATAGCCTGCCAAGTGGGATGATTGCGCAGAGCTTGCAAAGCGGCTTTGAGCAAGGTTTTGCCCGTATCGCTATGTATCCATGTGGATAAACCCGATGGGTGTGGAAGGGGTAATAAATCTACTTCACGCCCGCGAATCGTTTGGCGGTGAATGATTCCTACGACTTCCTCTAAACGCTTAATAGGTAAGTACTGATTAATCGCTAATTTACCGACTAAGATCATCAGCTCCGGTTGTAAAATATCGATTTCGGTATGGAGCCAACGTGAGCAGTTAGTGATTTCTTCTTGATTGGGAACGCGGTCGCCGCCTTTGGGATTTTTCCCCGGAAAGCAGCGACAGACCGCCGCCATATACACTCGCTCTCGAAAGGCTTGTTCAGTGATGCCACACTCACCAAACCATTTGAATAAGGTTTTACCTGCTGTCCACGCAAAGGGACGTTGAAAATCTCCTTCACGAATTCCCGGCGCTTGCCCTATCATTAAAAGGGGCGTGCTTACTGGAGCGCAGGTAATGACTGGCGGGATCATGTTAGGGCATTGGCGACAAGCCCGTAATGCGGTTTGATGTTCAATCAGGGGTTGATAGGGGTAGAGTATGCTACAGGTCATAGTGGTCTGAAGTAATGATGGGCACGTTATTGTAAGAGTAATCAAGGCGACTAGCTATTTTACCCAGTAAAAGCAGCGCCATCATATAATTAATCCTATACCAACGATATTTTAGGATTCCTGTTATGTCACAGTTACTGAAATTAGAGTATTTAGTTTTTGCAGATTATTTGGTGGGTGAACCTACTAGATACTAAAACTCCAACCCTACTGGAGTCTGTGGTAGTTTCACAGGATACACCCTACTTACGAGTGTTTCGGTGTCGTACGAATTGGCAAAGTGAACCCTTCTACGCTGAAGATACTTTTACTTTAGAGTAAGTGGGATTAACGACCGTAGTTAAGCAAATTTATCGTAGGGTTAGGCGAGTAGTAGGGTGAATGAATTAGTTGCAATCGTTGAGCTACTAAGTATTCACAAGTAAGCCACTGAATATAAAATCTCTCCAAAAGCGAATAGCCTGAAGCCCACATTAAAACTTTAGCAAGCCACTTGTCTGTGCTAGTATCCGCCCACATTGCATCACTAATAGGCGCATTGTTTTTCTATGGCACGTTATATCTTTATTACCGGTGGTGTCGTTTCCTCATTAGGGAAAGGCATCGCGGCTGCTTCTCTGGGCGCAATTCTCGAAGCCCGTGGTCTCAAAATCACCATGATGAAGCTCGACCCCTACATCAATGTCGACCCCGGCACGATGAGTCCCTTCCAGCACGGCGAAGTATTCGTCACCGAAGACGGTGCAGAAACCGACCTTGACCTCGGACACTACGAGCGATTTGTAGGCTTTAAAGCCACGCAAAAAAACAACTTTACCTCTGGGCGCATTTACGAAAATGTGATTCAAAAAGAGCGGCGCGGCGAGTACTTGGGGGCTACCGTTCAGGTTATTCCTCATATCACGGACGAAATCAAACACTCTGTGCGAGCAGGTGCCGAAGGCTACGATATTGCCCTCGTTGAAGTCGGTGGTACCGTGGGCGATATTGAATCCTTACCCTTTATGGAAGCGATTCGCCAAATGGGTGTAGAAGAGGGCAGAAGCAATGCTCTGTATATTCACCTCACCTTACTGCCTTATGTGGCGGCAGCGGGCGAGTTAAAAACCAAACCTACCCAGCATTCTGTTAAAGAGCTACGCTCCATCGGCATTCAGCCCGACATTTTATTATGTCGGAGTGAGAAGCTTATGCCTGAAAATGAGAAGCGTAAAATTGCGTTATTTACCAATGTCGAAGAGCGTGCGGTTATTTCCGTCATGGACTTGGACAATATTTACAAAGTACCGTTATGGTTACATGCCCAAAAACTGGATCGCATTGTGACTGAGAAATTTAATCTCAATTTACCTGAAGCGGATTTGACCGATTGGAAAAACGTCGTTAGCTCGATGGAGTTTCCTGAGGCAGAAATTACCGTGGCAATGGTCGGTAAATATGTGGATTTAACCGAGTCTTATAAGTCATTGAATGAGGCGCTTAAACACGCAGGCATTCAAACACAAACCCGCGTGAACATTACCTATATTGATTCAGAAAAATTAGAGTCAGAAGAGAATGTTGCCTTAGTACTCAATCAATATGACGCGATTTTAGTCCCCGGTGGATTTGGTAAGCGTGGGGTTGAGGGTAAGATTCGTGCAGTACAATACGCCCGTGAAAATAAAGTACCCTACTTAGGGATTTGTCTAGGGATGCAAGTGGCTGTCATCGAATACGCCCGCCATAAAGCCAATTTACCGAAAGCCTTTAGTACCGAGTTTGTTGCTAACATGGCTGAAATTGATCCTGTCATTGGCTTAATTACCGAGTGGCAAGATGAGGACGGCAATATCGAAACCCGTACTGAGCATTCTAACCTTGGGGGTACGATGCGGTTGGGGGGACAAAAATGTCTGTTGGTGGAGGGTTCATTAGCACAAAAAACCTATGGTGCTAGTGAGATTGTCGAGCGCCATCGCCATCGTTATGAGTTCAATAATCACTATCGTGAAGTACTCGAAAAGGCAGGTTTAACCTTCTCTGGCATGTCAGCCGATAATTCATTGGTGGAAATGATTGAGTTAAAAGACCATCCGTGGTTTTTAGCGTGTCAGTTCCATCCAGAATTTACCTCGCGTCCCCGCCAAGGTCATCGCTTGTTTACAGGCTTTATTCAAGCCGGACGGGATTATCATGAGCGGCAGACTAAGCGTAAGCAAAGTTTGTAGATAAAGTACTTGCCCCTTCCTAGGTATGGGAAGGGGCAAAAATGACTAAGCCATGTTTCAATAAGAATAACCAATGAATAAGAGGAAAAACCATGTCAACTATGATGTCATTATGTGGATTTAACGTGGGGTTAAATCAACCGTTTTTCCTCATTAGTGGTCCCTGCTCGATTGAATCAGAAAAATTAGCCTTAGAAACCGCGAGTACTTTAAAAGAGATTACGACTCGTCTTGGTATTCCCTTTATTTACAAATCCTCGTTTGATAAAGCTAATCGTTCGTCGCACACCAGCAAACGTGGTATTGGGTTAGAAACAGGTTTACGGATTTTAGAGCAAGTCAAAACTCAAATCGGTGTGCCAGTATTGACCGATGTCCATGAAGATACGCCCTTAGATGAAGTAGCTAGTGTCGTGGATGTCCTGCAAACCCCCGCGTTTTTATGTCGCCAAACCAATTTCATTCAAAATGTAGCGCGTACCCAAAAGCCTGTGAATATCAAAAAAGGGCAGTTTTTAGCACCTTGGGATATGAATAATGTTGTGGAAAAAGCGCGTGCAGTGGGTAATAACCAAATTATGGTATGCGAACGTGGCGCAACCTTTGGCTACAATAATTTAATCTCTGATATGCGTAGCCTTGCCATTATGCGCTCCACCGATTGCCCCGTGGTGTTTGATGCTACACATTCTGTCCAACTACCGGGTGGACAAGGCAATGTTTCCGGTGGACAACGTGAGTTTGTGCCTGTACTAGCACGCGCAGCGGTGGCGGTAGGCGTTGCGGGTTTATTTATGGAGTCGCATCCAAACCCTGCTGAGGCGTGGAGTGATGGCCCCAACTCATGGCCATTGTATTTAATGGAACCCTTATTAGAATCACTGTTGGCACTAGATACAGTCGTCAAAAGCCAACCTTTTATAGAAAGTACTTTATAAACCCCCTTCCCAGCCGCTTCCTTTATAAAGGAGAGCGGTGTGAGGACTGGGGGTGGTTTAGTTAGCCCAAATTTCTTACAGACCCTTTTAGGATTCAATTTCTATGTCACAAATTACCCATATCAAAGCTCGCGAAATTATTGATTCACGCGGCAATCCTACCGTTGAAGCCGATGTGTTTTTAGCTAATGGCGTGATGGGACGTGCGGCAGTGCCGTCAGGTGCATCAACGGGTTCGCGCGAAGCGATTGAGCTGCGTGATGGTGGATCACGTTATCTAGGTAAAGGTGTACAAAACGCTGTAGCCAATGTGAATGGTGAAATCGCGACGGCTTTAAAAGGTCATGAAATCACTGATCAAGTAGGTATTGATCAAATCATGCTCGATTTAGACGGTACTGATAATAAAGCCCGTTTGGGTGCGAATGCTTTATTAGCGGTTTCCATGGCGGCGGCGCATGCAGGGGCGAAAGAGCTTGGTTTACCCCTTTATCAATACCTCAAAAAAGCCGACACCTATACATTACCCGTGCCAATGATGAATATCATCAATGGTGGAGCACATGCTGATAATAGCGTGGATTTACAAGAATTTATGATTATGCCGGTGACAGCGCCGAGCATGGAAGAAGCGATTCGTTACGGTGCTGAGGTATTTCATAGCCTTAAGTCAGTCCTTAAAAAGCGTGGCTTAAATACGGCGGTAGGAGATGAAGGGGGTTTTGCGCCGGATTTGGCGTCTAATGAACAAGCCATTGAAGTGATTTTAGAAGCCATTAATAAAGCAGGCTTTAAAGTCGGTGAAGATATTTGGCTAGGTTTAGACGTGGCGAGCTCTGAGTTTTATAAAGACGGTAAATACGTTTTAGAATCCGAAAATCGTAGTTTTACGGCGGAAGGTTTTACCGAGTACTTACATAATTGGGTACGCCAATATCCGATCTTAAGCATTGAAGATGGGATGGCAGAAGGCGATTGGGCAGGTTGGAAACATTTGACCGAAGTACTAGGTAATAAAGTGCAAATCGTCGGTGACGATTTATTCGTGACTAATACCAAAATTCTAAAAGAAGGGATTGAAAAAGGGATTGCTAACTCTATCCTAATTAAAGTTAATCAAATTGGTACATTGACCGAGACTTTAGCGGCGATTCAAATGGCACACGATGCAGGTTATACCGCTGTTGTTTCTCATCGCTCGGGTGAAACTGAGGATTCAACGATTGCCGATATTGCTGTTGCAACAGGTGCGGGACAAATTAAAACAGGTTCATTATCACGTTCTGATCGTATTGCTAAATACAACCAATTAATCCGTATTGCGGGTGAATTAGGTAGTCGCGGTATTTACGCAGGTAAATCAGCGTTTAATCAGTTTAAATAATTGATATTTAAAAGAGGCATAGGCTATTTTTGCAAATGCCTCTTTGAATTGGAATAGATTTAGAAAAGCAAAGTATTTTTATCTAAATTCAGCATTAAAGTATTAATCTTACCTAGTTAAGTACTTTATTCTACCTAATAATCGGCTTTAGTTAGGAGAGTAAATATGTACTTAGGTATTGACCTTGGAACGTCTAGTGTCAAGGTAGTGTTGATGAATGATCAGCAAACTATTTTAGCCAGCAGTTCCCAACCCCTCGTGGTTTCCCGCCCTCATTCTGGTTGGGCTGAGCAACATCCTGCTGATTGGGTGAGTGCCACTAGTCAAGCTTTAGATGACCTCAAACACCGCTTTCCACAAGAGCTTGCCGCCGTCAAAGGTATCGGTTTATCAGGGCACATGCATGGTGCTACCCTGTTAGATCAATCTAATCAAGTACTTCGCCCTTGTATCCTGTGGAATGATACTCGAAGCCATGTTGAAGCGGCGGAATTGGATGCGAATCCGTTATTTCGAGCTTTGTCGGGGAATATTGTATTTGCGGGGTTTACCGCGCCCAAATTGGTATGGGTTAAACGCCATGAGCCGGACATTTTTCGCCAAGTGGCTAAAGTACTCCTGCCTAAAGATTATTTACGTTGGTGGTTGACGGGGGAGTTTGTTTCAGAGGGTTCAGATGCGGCTGGAACGGCATGGCTAGAGGTTGCTAAACGGCAATGGTCAGCGGAGTTATTATCAGCCTGTGATTTGACGCTAGAGCAGATGCCGCGCTTGATTGAGGGAACCGAGGTGAGTGGTTTTGTACGCCCAGCGTTAGCGGCGCGTTGGGGAATGGAAAAGGTTATTGTAGCTGGAGGAGCGGGGGATAATGCTGCTTCAGCTTGTGGGATGGGGGTTGTGAAAAAAGGGACGGCTTTTGTCTCATTAGGTACTTCAGGGGTATTGTTTGCAGCAACTGACCGCTATTTACCTAATCCAGACAGTGCAGTGCATACCTTTTGTCATGCTTTGCCAAGTACTTGGCATCAAATGGGCGTGATTTTATCAGCGACGGATGCTTTGAATTGGTGGTCGCGCATTGCTCAACAATCAGCAGCAGAGCTAACCCAACAGTTAGGGAGTATTTTGACTGCTCCAGCCTCGGTACTATTTTTACCTTACTTAGCGGGGGAGCGTACTCCACATAATGATGCTGAAGTACGGGGCGCTTTTTTAAGGTTAGCTCACGACACAGAACGTAAAATACTGACGCAAGCCGTATTAGAAGGAGTTGCTTTTGCCCTAAAAGATAACTTGCTAGCGCTACAACAAGCTGGGAGTACTTTAGAGCGAATGATTGCAGTAGGGGGCGGGTCTAAATCACCATATTGGCTTAAAGTACTTAGCACCGTTTTGAATGTGCCGATTGATTTACCGTTAGATAACGAAGTAGGGGCGGCATTAGGTGCAGCCCGCTTGGGATTGATTGCTGCACAAGGGTTAGAGCCTTTGGAAGTTTTGACTCCTCCTGTGATTGAGCAAACCTTTGAGCCAGCGTCTGCTCTGATACCTGCTTATCAGCACGCTTACGAGCGCTATCAACAGGCTTATCCTGCTTTAAAAACACTCAATTAGCGTTAATTAGGATGAAAATAGTTTCCTAGCCTGAAATCTGGTGTGTGCTTTGGTATGCTTAAGTTCGCTGGGTGTATGCCCTTGTTTTAGGATGAATAATGAAACTGACACCAATTATGCTATGGGTGCTAGGTGGATTGCTGTTTTTCTTAAGTATTCGGATTTGGGTGGGGTCGGGTAGCTATCCAGAGATGTGGCAACTAGAGCAACAAATTCAGGTACAGCAAGAAGAAAATCAACAGCTAGCCGAGCGTAATCGCAAGCTGGAAGCCGATGTAACCAGTATTACTCAGGATAATGCGACGATTGAAGATTATGCTCGTAGTGAATTAGGTATGGTGAAAGAGGGCGAAACGTTTTATCAAGTGATTTTAAAAAATCAAGCCGAAACCCCCTTGCTTACTCCTGCTCCTACTACGTCACCGTCATCCACGGTGGGGGTGCGTGTTGAATAATAAAGTGTGGGTAGTTATTCCTGCCGCTGGAGTAGGTAAGCGAATGCAAGCTGATCGTCCTAAACAGTATTTGACGATAGGACGCTATACGGTACTAGAGCATACGCTCCATTGCTTCACGCAAAACCCTCAGGTGGAGGGGATTGTGGTAGTGGTCAGTGAGGATGATCCCTATTGGGATGAGTTAATGCTTGACACCCATGTGCCTATTTATCGTGCGGTGGGCGGGCAAGAGCGTGCAGACTCAGTACTTAATGGTCTTGTGTATTTGTCAGAGGTATTGCAAGTCGATGAGAGTACTTTAGTGCTTGTACATGATGCTGCTCGACCATGTTTGACACAAACTGATTTGAATCAATTAATTAGACAGGCGAGTAACTCGGAGCAAGGTGCATTATTAGCGTATCCAGTACGCGATACTATGAAGCGTGCCTCAGTGGATAAACAAGTACTACATACCGAATCACGCGAGCATTTGTGGCATGCTTTGACTCCTCAAGCAGCGCTATTAGGCGTACTACGTGAAGCATTGGAGCAGGGTTTAATGGCAGGAGTCGTCATCACCGATGAAGCTTCAGCTTTAGAAGCTAGAGGTCTGAAACCACGGCTAGTGGAGGGCGATGCGTTAAATATTAAAATTACCCGACCCAGTGATTTAGCGTTGGCGGATATATTATTGCAGTTGGCACAAAGGTCTTAAGGGATGAAAACCGTTTTAATTTTATATTACAGTCGGCATGGTGCAACAGCGGCGATGGCGCAACAAATTGCACGAGGAGTCGAATCTGTAATCGGTTGCGAGGCTAAGTTACGTACGGTGCCTGAGGTATCACCTGAGTGTGAGGCAATAGCCGATAGCATACCGAGTGAGGGAGCGCCCTATGTGACTTTAGAGGATTTAAAGTACTGTGACGCACTAGCGCTAGGTAGTGCAGGGCGTTTTGGTAATATGGCAGCGCCCTTAAAGTACTTTTTTGAGCAAACCAGTGGCTTATGGTTGTCAGGGGCTTTGACTGATAAACCTGCCGCTGTCTTTACCTCTACGTCTAGTTTACATGGTGGGCAGGAAAGTACTTTACTCTCTATGATGCTGCCTTTATTGCATCATGGTATGGTAATAGTAGGTTTACCCTATTCTAATGCTGATTTAGTGAGTACTCAGTCGGGGGGAACCCCATATGGAGCAACCCATGTATCAGGTAGTGATAGCAAGCGTCCACTGACCGATGAAGAAAAGCGTTTATGTGTGGCGTTAGGTAAACGTCTGGCAACAATGGCAGCTAAATTATGATGATTCCGTGGTATTGGAAAGGTTTAAGCCTATTTGGGTTATTAGGCCTGATTGCTTTGATTTTGGTTTGGAATTTAAGTCTATCCCTAGTGCAATATGTACCTTTAGTTTTAGAGTTGGTTTTATTATTAGTGCCGCTAATATTATTAGTGCCTAGTATTATAAAAAACTCTGGTAAGGCTTATGTCTATGCGATTTTATTATCGCTTATTTATACTATTGTAGGATTCTTAAATACAGGCTCTGAACCTTTGTATGGTTGGGCTATGATTATTTTAAGTATTTTATTGTATGGGGGGAGTTTTATGAGTGCCAAAGTCATTAGTCGTCATAATAAAGCGCTGGCCTTACAACAACAGCCAGTACTTCAGACTGAGCAGGAAAACCAATGAGAATAGGGCATGGTTATGATGTTCACGCTTTTACTGAGGGTGATCATATCGTCTTAGGGGGCGTTGCGATTCCCCATACGCAGGCTTTCAAGGCTCATTCTGATGGTGATGTATTAATTCATGCCATTTGTGATGCCTTGTTAGGAGCATGTGCTTTAGGTGATATTGGTCGGCACTTTCCGGACACAGCTAGTGAATATAAAAGTATTGATAGCCGTATTTTGTTACGCCACGTGTTTAACCTAGTGCAGCAGCAAGGCTATAGATTAGGTAATTTGGACGGTACTATTATCGCCCAATCTCCGAAAATGGCTCCTCATATTGAGGCAATGCGGGTAGTTTTAGCCAGCGACCTAAACTGTACGGTTGAGCAAATTAATGTAAAAGCTACGACGACGGAAAAGCTAGGCTTCGAGGGGCGTAAAGAGGGAATCTCTTGTCACGCAGTCGTATTGTTATTATTAGCTTAAATTAGTATTTTTTAGACTGCATTTAAAATGTACTACCTTCAAAAAATTCCCAGAGAAGGTAGTACTTTAAAACTAAACTAAATTAGCTTATTCGGCTTTATAAGCCCCAACGCCGCAGAAAAAGCCTTTGTCATTTTTCATGACATAACTTTTCTTAGCTTTCAGGTCTTCTGTACCAGGATAAGGCCATTTGTATTCAACCCAGCCTTTGCCTTCAGTTGATTTAGCCATATCTATCATATTTAAAAAGAGTTTATCGCCGTATTTGTCAAAGTCTTTCATGTTTTGACCGACCAGCTCAGGTTTTACTGCATGAGAAAGCATTTTGCCTTCTAAATCCATACAGAAAACGTAAAGATCTTTTTCTTGATAGCCGCCCGCTTTATCTGCAAAAACGGGGAAGGCTTCTTCGCCCTTTTCGTTAACTAGCGTGGCAGCTTTTTCGCTGAGCGCCTGTGCTTCTGCTTCAGTACCCATATCAGCAGCGAAAGTATTGAGGCTTAACACAGCTAATGCAGCGCCTAACACATAGGTTAACTTTTTCATAAAGGAAACTCCTAATCAGTTCAATCATCCATCTAGCGTAAAAGTACTTTAGAGTACTTTGTTTATTTATACATCATATGCGCTGATGTATTAAGCACAGTGTAGTCAAAATTTGTACTTTTTAAAGAGATTTGAAGCTGAATTTGCATACAAATTTACTGATGTATATATCAATAAAAATTATAAATATAAAATTTAAGATTATAAAACTCACTTAACTTGGTTAGTGAGTACTCTCAAGCATTAATAATCAAGATTTAAATAAGACAGTAAATTTAGAGTCGGTAAAAATTGTTAACAATTTATATGTTATTAAGGTAAAAATGATTGACGTGGGATTAATTCAAAGGAGGGACAAGTGAGGCTAGTCCAAGGCTTGAGACTGTTAAGCTCAGCCTTTATGTAAGTGTGTGGAGGGGGGCTAGGAATAGTTTTTAAGTTGGGTGCGGTTGGGTAGCTTTAAGAATAATCCCGCTAAAAAAGCTAAAAACAAAGCATTGGCTGGAGTATGAGAGGTAAACTCCAAAGAGGCATGGAGCATAAACATTAAAATACCAATACCCGCTGCTGTTTTAATAATGCGCTCACGATCCCAACGGGTGTCCCACATAGCGACCCACCCCCTGATATAAACCAACAAGGTCAGTACTAGAACGGCTATGCCTAGTGCTCCTGTTTCTAAAATCAGCTCTAAGTAATCATTATGAGCATGATTGATGAAGTGTAGTTGGTCTACTGGTTGAAAGCCTCGGTAGATTTCCTGAAAAGTAGAGGGGCCAGTCCCTATCGGGAAAAATTCTTTGATAGCTTTTATCGTAATGGATGCCATCCGCCAACGTTCATCTTCAGCAGCATTGGATAAAATAAAGCGATTTAGTACAGGGATTAAACCGATGCTGGCTAAAATAGCTCCACCTAAACCTAAAATACTAGCTGTAATACCTAATGTTTTTTTCCCTCCCATATGAGGAGCAAACAAGGGAAGGGTAATAATGAGGACTAGCAAAGTTAGCAAGATACCTGCACGCGAGCGAGTGAAAATAGCACCGGCTAATATTAGTAATAAAACAAACAAATAAAATAAAGTAGTAGTAATACGCCACTCTTTTGTTTCTTTAGTACTCGCATCTATAGATTGTTTTAAACCTATACTATAAATCATTAAACCAATAGCCATAGGCAAAGCTATTATCATAAAAGTAGCTAAGTGATCGCGGTTACGATAAGTCCCTTGTGAGGAGCGCCCCGTGTCGGCAGCCAACCAACTAAGCCATTCAGCATTAGGGTTAGTAAACTGCACTAAAGCAATTAGTGCTTGTATACTAGCCAGTATTAAAAAGAGTACTACTAATTTATATCGAAAAGAAAAAGTTAAACTGCCTACCACCAGAGTAATAGCAATTAAAGGTAACATTGCTAATAAAGCATGTGCAGTTTTATAGGGGATAATACTAATAGCTAAATAAGGAGTAGGGGTACTACCTTGTTGGTACAGCCACTCAACAGACTCTTGATATCTTAATCGTCCTGGTAACTCTATCCACCACTCATAGGGTATAGGGATTAGGTAAATAATGGGAATAGCAAGAAAACTCACTAGTAGAACAATAGCAGTTTTATTTAAGTTTCCTTGCCATAAGTTAAACCATCCCATTAAGCCTAGTAAGATAACTCCCACTAGCTCCATTATCAGTAATGATTCTAATGTCCGACCACTATATAATAGAGGGATTAGTATAAACAAAAAGCTAACCAAACAGGTTAGTAACCATTGCATGGTATTAGATGGTTTAGTTTCCATTGCGTATGCTTTCTGTGTCACTAGGGGTCGGAGTAATAGCGATATCATCAAACCAAATTATGGCATCATAATGATGCTGATGTGCATAAGGGGTTGATGACTCTAAACGTAATAATTGAGCCTTACATTCGGTATCTGGAACAGTAAAATTGATCGCTAAAGTACTCCAACTCGTTTTAGCGTTAATAGCTGTACTTTCACCTAATAACGTATTTTGCGAGTTATTACAGTAAATTTTCCAGCTTAATCCGCTATTTTCTACTGATTTAAATTGGTCTACTTTATAAGCTAGTTTTAAAGTATAGTGATTAGGCTCTAATACTAAATATTGGCTAAGGTGTTGAAAGTCAATACGTTCGCCTTTACGAATGTTAATCTTTAGTGCTTTAGAGCCTTTCATGCCTGTGGTAATAGCAGGTTCAATAGCTAGCATTCTATGTTTTTTCAATTGCCAACTAAAACCACCCGTATTAAAATTATTATCTTCAAATCCACCATCATAAATAGTGCCACCTAATTGCAGTTGTCGATTGCTTAAACTCTCAAGCCAAGCCGTATGAGCTTCCTGCCAGTAATTATCTTTAATTAATCGAGTAACATAAGTTTGAGTTTCTTCATTAGATAATGGGGTTTTCGAGGTTCTACGTGATTCAAAAAGAATATCTAATAATTCGCCTTCTTCAGGTATTTGGGCTATGTAGCTAAAAAAACTATTCCACCATATAGGAGGCGTTTCAATCAATTGTGCTAAAGCAGATTGAGTTGTTTCATTCTTGGCTAGCTTTAACAATAATGGGTAAAACTCTTTATGCAAACCTGCATCACGAGTTAACAAGACATTCCATTCTTTAACGAGTTCCTCGGCATTACCTCGTCGCAACCAGTAATCGGCTAGTTGCGCTCGCGTTTGTGGATGAGCAGGCCATAAGTGACTAGCCAACCGAGCTAAGTGGTCGGCACTAGAGAAGTCATTAGTTTTTTCATACACAGCCAATAACTGAGCAGCACCATAACCGAAAGTAATGTCTTGTTGATAAGCTTGTAAAGCTAAATGTTTGGCTTGCTGAAGCTGATCTGAGGTCACCGTTTGATTTATATTACCAGAGTAAATAGCTCTAGACTGATCCAATAAAGTTTCACTACGTTGCCATTGCCAAGTTTCAATAGGAGGCATTAATCCTTCGATATGCTTAAACTCAGACTCTGGGTATTTAGGATAAGTAAAATCATTGGGACCAACTCCCCCCAAACGTAGAGTGAGTATTAGTACTATGGTTAGCGCTAATACAATCAGCAAGCTAATACGTCCTAGCCACAATATCATTAGACCGAGCTCGCAGGTAGGCGTTTACGTGAATGATTGCTGCCATAACTATAATAGTAATCATAATTATAACCATAGCTAGAGCCAGACTTCATTTTTGTCATAATGACTCCAATCACATTAGCATTAGCTTGCCGCAAACGCTGATAAGCATCTTCTAAGGGGCGTTTCTTACTTTGAGCATGAGCGGCGACCAAAATTGTAGCATCTGCATGATTAGCGATGATTAAAGCATCGGCTAACCCCATGACAGGAGGGGAGTCCATAATGATCATGTCATATTCTTTTGGTGCTAAGCTTAGTAGCTCATCCATCCGTGTACTAGACAATAACTCAACAGGATTAGGCGAAATAGGGCCAGCAGTTATTGCGAAAACCCCTTTCATAGGTGTAGCTTGTACAGCTTGGTCAATATCCGCTTGGTGTGTGAGATAAGTACTTAGACCTACACTGTTATCGAGACTTAGGCGCTTATGTAAAGTCGGTTTACGTAAATCACAGTCGACAACAAGAATACGTTTTCCCGCTTGAGCAAAAACAGCCGCTAGATTAGTACAAGTACTAGATTTTGCTTCACTGGGCATAGAGCTGGTTATCGAGAGCGTATAAGGAGCTCCTGTGCTGGTCGAGAACATTAGGTTTGTTTTCAATGAGCGAAATGCTTCAGCCAGAGCCGACGTAGGATCATTATAGCTAATCAAGGCGGTTTCTTTATCAGTATGGTGTTTGATTAGCGGGGTGATACCTAAGATAGGAAGTTTTAACAATCGCTCCACGTCACTCGTAGTTTTGACGCGATCATCTAAAAACTCTAGTAAAAAGGCGAGTACTGTTCCCAGAAATAACCCCAAAACTAACCCTAATGCCAGATTGAGTTTGCTATTAGGTTTGTATTTAGTAAAAGGTACAATAGCTGGGTCAACGATAGATATATTATTAGTTCCTACACCACTGGCTACTCCGATTTCTTTCATGCGCTGTAATAGTCCATCGTAGATATTACGATTGGTTTCTACCTCACGCTTGAGTGTATTGTAACCGACACTTTTATCATTAAGTTCTGTAAGTTCTGCCTTTTGAGCCTCCAGTTTAGATAGCAATTCTTTTTCACGTAATTGAGCTGCTTTTACCGCAGAGTCTAATTCATCAGTGCTAGTTTGAGTGACTTTAGTCGTTTCATTGTCAATTTGAGTCTTTAATTTAGCAATACGTTCCTCTAGGTTTTTCAGAGTATTCTTGGTTACAGTAGAGGATTCTTGAGCGATTTGTGCACGTAGTTGATCAATGCGCTGAGTTAAATTATTAATAGTAGTAGATTGCACAGTGCGAGTTTCTAACGCAATTTGTGCTTCTAATTCGCTAATGCGTTGTTTTAGATTATTAATAGTGGTGTTATTAACATTTAAAGTTTCACGCTGAATTTGGCTCTCAATTTCACTAATAAGTTGCTTGAGATTATTAGCATTATTACCTTTAACTATCTGTGTTTCACTAGCTAATTGTCCCTTTACAGTATCTATTTTTTGTTTGAGCTGAACCATCGTAGGATATAAGGGTTTATAAACCTGTAGTTTTTCTCTGTACTCTGCTTCTAAGGTTTGTAATTGACGGTTTAATGCTTGAATCGTGGGATCAGTACTTTGTGCTTTAGATGCTTTGATTTCAGCTTGATAGTCGCCTTGTAATTTTGCTAGTTGTTGGCGCAAGCTAGTGACAACAGGATTATCTCTAGCAGTAGAGGCTTTGAGCTGGGCATAATAGTCTCCCTGTAGTTTGGTGAGTTCTTGCCTTAGTACTTTCACCACACTATTATCTCGTGCTGAAGACACTTTTAGTTCTGCTAAATAATCACCTTCCAATTTAGCCAATTCTTTTCTTAAACCCTTTACTACTTCATTATCATAAGCACTAGGCGCTGTCAGTTCAGCCTGATATTGAGTTTCTAATTGAGCAAGGTTTTTCTTTAACTCTTGAATCGTAGAGTTACCTAAAGTTTTACTTGCTCCGCTACTATTACGAGTTTTCTCATATTGGCTTTCGGCCTTAATTCGTTCATTTTGAGCATCAGCTAAAGCCTTAGTTAAATCTATAAGCTGTTGTCCGGTTAGGGTTTGCTTATTTTCAGGGTCAATACTGATAATCCCTTTATCTTTAGTGAAGTTAACTAAAGTACGCTCGGATTGTTCTAATTTACTCTTAGCCTCGACTAGCTGATCTTTTAAAAAGTTTTCAGCATATTGTGCAGCTTCACGGCGACGCTCTAAATTCATATTAATAAAACCCTCAGCGGTTTTATTAACAATTTCAGCCGCTCGTTCGGGGTCAGTATGGTCATATTGAACCGTCACAATTTGAGAGTTCTTAACAGGATTTACTGTAAGATTATTAAGAAACTTGTCTGATATAGGTTGTGAACCTAAGTTGCTTTTCGAGGTTTGTTCCGGTGTTTCTGGTGTAACATTTTCAGTATTGAGAGCTTGATCAGCATTGTCAGCAGTATCAGGCTTTTTGCCTATAAATAAAGTACTGATTTGATCAGTGATTTCACTAAAAAAGGGTTTGGCTAGCTTTTCGCCTTGTAATTCTGCTTCGAGACCATTGACATCCCTAATCGTGCGCTCTGCTAAGTTTCTACTTTTTAATAGTTCGTATTGGGTTTGATAATAATCTTTGTCATTCACTTGGGTGTTTTGTGCTTCTATGCCAAAGTTAAGTACTTTACCTGAAGATTCGGGCTGA
>JBDKGX010000017.1:0-36849 GCA_039797965.1 Pseudomonadota bacterium | reverse complement strand
TCACCGACGGTTAGCGGTAATAAAGGATTAGGTACTTTTTTTAAATTAGGCGCTTCCGCATTAGCTCGAGCCGCTGCTTTTTTAATAATCGCTAAACTTTTAATAAGCTTAGGAAAATGTGAAATCGGAATGCCGGTGATTTTAAAATTTTGAATGGCACGAGCCGTTTGTGAACCATAATAAGCATCATTAGAAATGAGTACTTCACCCATGGAGTCCTGCTCAATATGTTGACGTGCAGGATGATCCTCTTGTTCTAGACGACGATTAGCATTAATAGCCAGTTGGCGATAAATTTTGAGTGCCATTGCAGGATGTGTTTGTAGCAATTGCTCTACGTCCACCCGACGCATCACTAAGGCTCTAGTTTCAACAATAGTACGATACGACAGCTCATGAACCTTCTCTGGCTCTAGCAACATTTCCTCGCCTAAAATGTCGTTTTCATAGCGAGAAGCAATATGCTTTTGAAAGCCGTCATCGTGTTGAAAAATCTCAACCTCGCCTGACTGAATAATCATCAATACGCGGCGCGGTTGTCCCGCTTTCATGTCAAACTCTTGAGGAATGGCAATATCATTAACACCAAATTGCTTTAGCGTTGTGATTTTTGCTAATTCATTAATTTCATTAGGTAAAAGCTCAGAAAAAACAGCTTTCAGAGTAGTTTCAATCATTATGTATCCTCTGCGGTGTGGTGTAAAAATAGTATTTTGTAATGTAAATAAGCTCAACGAGCTAAAACTATTTTAAGCCTATTCTACCATAACCTAGCGACTGACCTTTATACGTAGATCAACCCATTGCTTTTATTGATAACTCATACCCAATAAAGCCACTCCTTTTTAAGGATGTATTATCATTAAATCTATCTGCAAACAAAAAAGCCTAACTAAATCGATTCAGCTAGGCTTTTTTTATAGAGCTATTAGTAGACTTACTAATTATTTAACCTGTGCAGGCTTTAAACCACTAGCGACCTTAAAATCTTTAATCGTTAAATAAAACTCTTCATCCGCAATCATAGTACTGTAATCAATACTAATTGAGGTGGGAAAACCATATTTTTTATCGTAGCTCACCTTAATACTGGAGGCTTTTCGTTTAATCGCTTCTTGAATAATTTTAAAACTACGATCTAATGGATAAGCCTCTGCCCTACGCTCATTAGGCAAAGGCGTATTGTCGGGTAAAAGTGTTGCCTGTTGCACTCTACCTTTAAATACCCTAACCATAATAGGCTTATTAAATTCAGGTGGGCAAAAACAGGAGCGCTGCAAAGTATAAGCATAATGTTGCGGTTGTGTTTTACGCCATTTAGCTTCGGCTTGATTAAGTTGAGTTTGCATGTGCCTGAGTTCAACCGCACTAGGCTCTTTAGGTGGGGGAACTAGTGCTTCAGCACTATGAGAAAAAGGCATTAAGATCGTGCTTAATAAAGTACTGGCAGCAATAATTTTTAACGTGGCTTTCATTATTGAGTCTCTTAGGTAGTATTCATCTGAACTACTCTAGCAAGACTGCTAAGTACTTTACTGTAAATAATTCACCAAGTACTCAAAAGCTTATTTAACTTAAAGTACTTATAAAAGGTGTTTTTTAAATTTTAAATCTTTTTTAAAAATATTTAACGAGCTGTGGTCATAAACAGCTCGTTAAACAAAAACAATGATTATTCTGGGCGCATGTGAGGGAATAATATGACATCTCTAATCGACGGTGAGTCGGTAAATAACATCACCAAACGATCAATCCCAATCCCTTCACCCGCAGTCGGAGGCATACCATACTCTAGCGCACGCACGAAATCGGCGTCGTAGAACATGGCTTCATCATCACCGGCTTCTTTTTCTCGGACTTGCTGTTGGAAACGCTCGGCTTGGTCTTCCGCATCATTTAACTCAGAGAATCCATTGCCAATCTCGCGTCCGCCAATGTAAAACTCAAAACGGTCGGTCACAAATGGATTTTCGTCTTTACAACGGGCTAACGGTGATACTTCAGCAGGATGCTCCATCACGAAAGTAGGCTGTTGCAATAAATGCTCAACCGTTTCCTCGAAAATCGCAATTTGTACTTTACCCAAACCATCACTGTCTTTGATGTGAATATGTTTGCGATTAGCTACTTCACGAGCGGATTCAAGATTATCAATCTGCTCAGCGGTGACATCATCGTTATATTTTAAAATCGCATCACGGATAGTAATCCGCTCAAAGGGCTTAGCAAAATCAAAAACTTGACCTTGATAATGAACCTCGGTCGTACCCAATAAATCCTGCGCTAGACCTTTGAATAAGCTCTCGGTCAAATCCATCATATCGTGATACGTCGCATAGGCTTGGTAAAACTCAATCATGGTAAACTCAGGATTGTGACGAACCGACACCCCTTCGTTGCGGAAATTGCGATTGATTTCAAACACCCGCTCAAAACCACCCACCACCAACCGCTTTAAATATAACTCTGGTGCAATACGCAAATACATGGGTAAATCTAGCGCATTGTGATGCGTAATAAACGGACGTGCCGCAGCGCCCCCCGGAATGACTTGGAGCATCGGCGTTTCAACTTCCAAGTACTCACGTTGAGTAAAGAAGTTACGGATATAACTAATGATTTTGGAACGCATACGGAAAGTACTCCGTGTGTCCTCATTCATAATTAAATCTAAATAACGTTGACGATAACGTTGTTCTTGATCGGTTAAACCGTGGTACTTTTCAGGCAAAGGACGCAATGATTTAGTGAGTAAACGAATGCTTTTCACTTTAACGGATAGCTCACCCGTTTTAGTTTTAAACATCGTACCTTCAGCACTGACAATATCGCCTAAATCCCAATGGGCAAATTCGTGAAATGCTGCTTCGCCCAGCGTGTTTTGCTGGACATACAGTTGAATGCGTCCCGAAGTATCGGAGATAGTCACAAAACTGGCTTTACCCATCATACGGCGCAGCATAATCCGACCTGCTACCGTCACAGGGACTTCATTGGCTTCAAACCATTCCTTGTCGTGCTCATCGTATTGGGCAACGAGTTCAGCAGCTTTATGATCCCGTACTATTTGATTGGGGAACGCATTACCTTTGGCACGTAATGCGGCTAATTTTTCGCGGCGGAGAGTTACTTGTTGACTGTCGTCTTGATGGTCTTGATTTACGTGTTCGCTCATGTCATTTAATCCGTTTTACAGTCCACTTTTGAGACTGGCTTCAATAAAGCGATCTAAATCGCCATCGAGTACTGCTTGAGTATTAGAGGTTTCAATACCGGTGCGCAGGTCTTTAATCCTAGATTGATCAAGTACATACGAACGGATTTGACTTCCCCAACCGACATCAGATTTAGTTTCTTCGAGTGCTTGCTTTTCGGCATTACGCTTGAGCATTTCTAGCTCATATAATTTGGCGCGTAATTGCTTCATAGCCGTGTCTTTATTTTGGTGTTGGGAACGCCCATTTTGACATTGCACGACGGTATTCGTCGGTAAATGGGTAATCCGTACCGCAGACTCTGTTCGGTTAACGTGCTGACCACCTGCCCCTGAGGCACGATAAACATCAATACGCAAGTCGGCTGGATTAATATCAATTTCAATATTGTCATCAATCTCAGGCGATACAAACACACCCGCAAACGAGGTATGACGTGCTCCCGCTGAGCTAAACGGTGACTTACGGACTAAGCGATGCACACCTGTTTCCGTGCGTAACCAACCAAACGCATACTCACCCTCAAAGCTGATCGTGGCACTTTTGATTCCGGCGACATCACCGGGGGATACCTCAATGAGTTCGGTTTTAAAGCCTTTGGCTTCTCCCCAACGCAAATACATGCGTAAGATCATCTCTGCCCAGTCTTGCGCCTCAGTCCCCCCTGCTCCCGATTGAATATCAAGGAAGGCATTATTGGGGTCTAACTCACCGGAAAACATCCGTTGAAATTCGAGCTTTTCGACTTGAGCTTGAATACCCTCTAATTCGCCTATTACGACTTCAACGGTATCTTCGTCCTGCTCGGCTTCTGCCATCTCCAGTAATTCATTAGCATCAGATAATCCAGTGGTCATTTTATTAATGCCACCCACAATATTATCTAAAAGTACTCGATCTTTACCTAAGGCTTGAGCCCGTTCGGGATTGTTCCAGATATTGGGGTCTTCTAGTTCGCGACTGACTTCTTCTAAACGCTCTGACTTTGCTTCAAAGTCAAAGATACCCCCTAAGCGCCTCAATGCGCTCCTGTAGGTCTTTGATACGACTGTAAATCGGATTTAATTCCATGACAGTTAACTTCATTCATTACAAAGTCAGGGATGATACCAATGCAAGCACTATATTCCTAGCGGAAAGCTCGGTAACGGCAAGTACTTGTTAGCTTAACTATCAATCTTCAACCTGCCTTTAGAGCACGATTTACACTTAACTAGACGCATTTTTTGAGCTACTACCAGTCATCATTGTTTCGAGTGAAATTTAAAATTTTTTCTATATTATTAAAAATAAATCAATTATAACAATCAAGTGTTAACAAACTCATGACTAGCTCAGCCTATTTTGATCCTGTGCAGCGCTATAATCCATTCATGATAAATGTTTTATTGTGCTTGTTTTACGTAATAGGTGCGTTTCTCAAGTTAGGAGGCGTCACGCAATTCTCATGGACGACTATGGGCTACTGTGCGTTATCCAGTTTAATTATGATAAGCTCAGTGAGTTGGCTATTTAAACAAGGGCGCGAAGTTTGGCCGCGATGGGATAAACAATTCGCTCACATTCCGGCTATTTCGGTGGGCTTACAAATTCTATTATTTTGGTCGATTGCTCCAGAAGTAGCTGATGCAGTAGCTTTAGTATGGTTTGCTGTGCATAGCATCGTCATAGGGCGACTATCGGTACTCACTCTATTTATTTACTCTAGTATTTTAATGCTCGGTTTTTACCAAGCGGTTTTTCCACATTGGACTAGTCATCCCGATCATCAAATAGCTGATCTGACGTTTATGATTGCTTTTATAGTAGTCAATATTTATCTGGGCTTTTTCTCTCGCTATGAGGCTAAACGCGACCTAATTAATCTCACCAACCAACAGCGCCTTATTGACAGCCAAACCACTTTAGCCAAAGCAAATGCTGAACTAGAACGCCTCTCCAATCATGCCCCGTTAACCGATCTGTATAATCGTCGAGGCTTTAACAAACATACTTACCCACGACCGAATCATTTATGCATTTTAATGGTCGATATTGATGATTTTAAATTATATAACGATTTTTTTGGGCATCCTGCGGGGGATCAATGTATTCGCACTGTCGCAGAAGTATTACGGCGATGCGTCAATAAGCACGCTGTCATAGCCCGTTATGGTGGAGAAGAATTTGTTATTGCGTTATTTGATGTGCATCAAGATCATGCCATGCATATAGCAGAACTTATTCGACAAGCTATTGAAAGACAGGCACTCCCTCATCCAGCAGCGCGAGCAGCTAATGTAGTCACGGTTAGTATTGGGGTAGCTCATTCGGGTATTAACACTGAACCTATTGATATAGTAGTTAAATTAGCCGACATTGCGTTATATGAAGCTAAACAAGCAGGTCGCAATTGCTGTCATTTATTCCAACCTCAAATTCATACTCACTATAGTTCTCCAGTGATCTCTACTGAGTCACTATTGCCACGATAGCTCACAGGATGGCACTGCATTTGCATGATAAACCTAGAATTTATCAGACCAAATGATGGAGACCAGAATGACTCTTGCTGTTGATGAACGTTTACCAATCGGGCAGTTAGCCACTTTAGGTTTGCAACATGTATTAGTCATGTATGCAGGCGCTATTGCAGTCCCCTTAATTGTAGGCAAAGCCCTACAACTCACTTCTGAGCAAATTGCTTTATTAATCTCAGCTGACCTATTTGTGTGTGGGATTGTTACCATTATTCAATCATTGGGGATGACCCAATGGTTTGGCATTCGTCTACCGGTGATGATGGGGGTAACGTTCGCCGCGGTAGGTCCAATGGTAGCTATGGCTAAAAGTACTCCGGGCATAGTAGGTGCCCAACAAATTTTTGGCGCTATTATAGGAGCGGGCATTATTGCCCTAGTACTTGCCCCATTTATAAGCCGACTACTACGTTTTTTCCCTCCTTTAGTGACTGGGACAATTATTACTGTTATTGGCATTTCCTTGATGAGGATTGGCATAAACTGGATTTTTGGCAACCCCGTAGGACCTACAGCCCCCTCATTGGTGAATCCTGAGCATACACAGTGGTTAGAATCAGTCAAAGTACTAGCAGGTAATACGTTACCTCCTCTACCGAATAATTTAGCCCTAGCCCCTTCTTTGCCTAATCCGAATTATGCCTCTTTGACTAATATCGGTATTTCAGCTTTAGTATTAATAGCTATTTTGCTTATTAGTAAATATGCCCGTGGTTTTGTAGCCAATATTGCTGTGCTATTAGGCATCATATTAGGTGCTGTAGTAACCGCCATACTGGGCATTATGCATTTTGATAAAGTCGCTAATGCACCTTGGTTTGCACTAGTGCAACCCTTTCAATTTGGCTTGCCTATTTTTGATCCTTGGCTCATCGCGACCATGACTATTGTTATGATTGTGGTCATGATTGAATCAACTGGAATGTTCTTAGCCCTAGGTGAAATGACTCATAAACCAGTAGATCAACCTGCTTTAGCACGTGGCTTACGTACTGACGGTTTAGGTACTTTAATCGGGGGTATTTTTAATACGTTTCCCTACACGAGTTTTTCTCAAAATGTAGGTTTAGTCGCTGTAACTGGTGTAAAGAGTCGCTTTGTGTGTGTGATAGCGGGGGTTATCTTAATCATACTCGGTCTTATTCCTAAAATGGGCACACTAGTGGAGTCCTTGCCTATGGCAGTATTAGGTGGAGCAGGTTTAGTGATGTTTGGTATGGTAGCTGCGACTGGAATCAGGATTTTAGCAAACGTAGATTTTCACACACATCGTCATAATGCTTTAATCGTAGCTGTTTCATTAGGTATTGGCATGATTCCTTTAATTGCCCCCAACTTTAAACAATGGCTACCTCACAATATTCATCCCTTAGTCGAGTCTGGTATTATTTTAGCTGCCTTTAGTGCCGTACTGTTAAATATCTTATTTAATAATACTCAACCCTCAACACAAACCACTCTCGATTTCACTAAACAGGCACCAAGTCATCACCCTGCCTAAGAGCCACGGATCTGTATAAAAAGCCTTCATGAGCTTAGTACTTTGAGATACTCATCTCAAAGTACTTTAAAAACAAATAGTTATTTAAAAAATCACTTTCAAGCCACTATTTAAATTAAATTAAAAACTAAAAATTGGCTCTAATACGCTATTAAAGTATGAAAATCTCCTTTTTTTTGAGGAAAAATCACTAATGCAACAGAAGCAAGCCTTTAATATACTAGGTGTCTATTAGAGTTATACTCATGTGTGCGTATAGTAATTAATAGAAGGCGCTCAATTAACTGATAATGGCTTAGCCCATCTCAGTTTCCTTGTATAAAATTAAATACCCTCTCAGTACTCTATTACTTTTAATCATCAGTCCCCTTTAAGTAAGCTACTTACCCCATCTCTACATAAAGATTCGGTAAAGCGGTCAGAGGGATTGATGTTTTAATTCTTATCTTTACATTTAAGTGATGGCTATGACACTCGTTAAGTCTAATAAAGTGACCGGACGGATTCGCCGTACCAATGAAGCCAATATTTTAAAAGCGGCAGAGCATGAATTTGCAGAATACGGCTACAAAGGGGCTAGCATCAATAATATTGCACAACGTGCGGGCTTACCCAAAGCAAATATCCATTATTATTTTGGCAGCAAGCAAGAGCTATATTTAAAAGTACTAGAGTCTATTCTTCAGACTTGGGATACGCCTTTTAATCAATTTACGCCGGAGGATGATCCTGCTGAGGCGCTAAGTACTTATATTAAAGCTAAGGTTGAATTTGCTCACCGTTCCCCCCTAGCCTCACGTATTTTTGCAAAGGAAGTACTCAGTGGAGCTACTGAATTAAAAGTTTATTTTAAGAAAGACTATCAACAATGGTTTCAAGGACGTGTAGCAGTATTTGAAGCATGGATTGCTCAAGGCAAAATGTTACCTATTAACCCAACCCATTTGATTTTTTTATTATGGTCTACCACTCAGCATTACGCTGATTTTGAAACCCAGATTACCGCAGCGATAGGAAAACGTACTCTTACAAAGAAAGACTTTGATGCTGCTAGTCAAACGATTACTGAAATAGTTTTGAGGGGATGCGGTCTGAGTTTACCAGAGAAAAAATAGCTCAATATTTGATTGAGGGAGTAGCTATATCACTACTCCCTATTGGCTATTACATGCGTTCGAAAATCGCTGCAATACCTTGACCACCACCAATACACATGGTGACTAATGCATATTTGCCATTAGTACGTTGTAATTCATATAACGCTTTAGTAGCAATAAATGCACCAGAACAACCTACAGGGTGACCTAATGCAATCGCACCACCATTGGGGTTGGTTTTAGCAGGGTCTAAACCTAATGCTTTGGAAACTGCAATGGCTTGTGCCGCAAATGCTTCATTAGACTCAATCACATCCATTTGATCTAAACTTAAGCCTGCTTTTTTCAGAGCGAGTTTAGTCGCAGGAATAGGGCCTTCACCCATCACATCATTCGGTACACCTGCTACAGCATAAGATACCAAACGCGCCATGGGTTTATGACCTGCTTGAGCCGCTACATCTGCCGCCGCCAATACGAAGAATGCCGCACCGTCATTGATGCCAGAAGCATTACCCGCCGTTACGGTACCATCCTTTTTAAAGGCTGGACGCATTTTGGCTAATGACTCCATTGAGGTATCCGCACGACCATGCTCGTCTTGAGCAAAAGTCACTTCACCTTTTTTGGTTTTCTTCACAATCGGCACAATTTGTGACACAAAACGACCGTCTGCAATCGCAGCCGCTGCACGACGTTGCGACTCGACTGCAAAAGCATCTTGCTCTTCACGAGTAATATTCCATTTTGCAGCTAAGTTTTCAGCAGTAATACCCATGTGACCTGCACCAAACGGGTCAGTCAGCACAGAAACCATCGCATCAAATGCAGTGGTATCGCCCATACGAGCGCCAGACCGTAAGGAAGGCATCATATAAGTACCACGTGACATCACTTCCACACCGCCACCAATACCATAATCAGTATCACCTAGCATAATATTTTGGGCGCTAGTAACAATGGCTTGTAAACCTGAAGAACACAAACGGTTCAATTGCATAGCAACTGAATCCATCGGTAAACCAGCTTGGATGGACGCAACACGTGATACATAAGCGTAACGGCTATCGGTAGGAATGCACGTACCGACAGTGACATAATTGATCTGTTGCGGATCAACGCCAGAACGTGCAATGGCTTCCTTCATCACGATTCCGCCTAATTCGGCTGGCTCCATGTCGGATAAAGATCCGCCAAATGCGCCAATCGCTGAACGAACCGCACTGAGAACAACAACATCTCTGCTCATGTAACACTCCTCTAGTTAAAACGTTAGCAATATTAGTAGAGCTGTAAGGGTAAAGTTAAACCAACGGAATAACAACTAGGTTATAGGTTTTTTTCATGAGATTTTCTTAATGTGTCGACAATAAAAGAGATAGACTCACGATTCATGACTAATAGATAATTAGTTAATCCTTAGAGAAGTTTTACCTACTCATCAAGTCTCTACACACAACTGGCTCTAGAATCACTATAAGTGAGTTACTTAAGCGCTATTATCTGACCTATGGTTTAGCAGCTTCCCCATAAACCACTCTAAGCAAGTCAAAGAATATACATTTGCAGGGCACAACTCGCACTACACTGTCGACAAAAATAATCACTAGTACTTTTGCTACTCGTGAATAGCTAAATACTTAAGCTAAGCGAGTACTTTGCCGCCCCTCACTAAACTGAGGCAAACCATCACAAAGTACTGACCAATTAGCTTTTGAACCTACATAAATATGTGCATCTGGCACAATAGTATCCAAAGGCGTATCTAAAGTGCCCAAAGTGACTTCCACAAACTCACCCGTATCATGGGCGGGCGCAAACGTTAAACTACTACCACACTGGCTACAAAACTGCCGCTTAGTACCATTCGGCGCTTGGTAAGTACTCAAACTACCTTCACCTTGTAGCCAATTAAAATGCGCTGTAGGTACAGCGGCAAACGTAGCAAAAGCAGCACCATGAAACTTACGACACATAGAACAATGACAATGCGCCATGTTAGGGCTGATGCTCTGGGCTGTATAACGTACCGCACCACATAAACAGCCCC
This sequence comes from Pseudomonadota bacterium, assembly GCA_039797965.1. Taxonomy (GTDB): domain Bacteria; phylum Pseudomonadota; class Gammaproteobacteria; order Thiotrichales; family Thiotrichaceae; genus Thiofilum. The sequence goes on along the minus strand of JBDKGX010000017.1, from coordinate 26,467 downwards.
CCTGATAAGTCTTAGTCATGATACTGCTCCTTAAGCTAGTGAGTACTTTTAATACATACGCGGTTGTGCCGTACTAGATTGCATAAACCATTGGCTCACTGAAGTACCTAAGCGCTCGCCGACCTTATCGAAAAAATCCTTTTCAGAGGTAAAATTAACCATTGTAGGGGCTTTAACGACTTCACGAGCCACATAACGCTCATCCCCTAACTCATCAATTAAACCTAAGTCTTTCGCGCCTTCACCTGTCCAAATGAGTCCTGTAAACAAATCAGGGTTATTTTTCAAGCGCTCACCCCGCCCTTGTTTAACAACATTAATAAACTGCTGATGAGTGGTATTGAGCAAGGTTTTAACATGATCTACTTCTTTAGGATTGAGTGGTTGGAAAGGGTCTAACATGCCCTTATTTTCACCCGCTGTTAATAGGCGGCGCTCAACCCCTAGCTTATTCATGGCTTCAACAAATCCAAAGTTATCCATGCGAACGCCAATTGAACCGACTAAGCTGGCTTTATCCGCATAAATTTTGTCCGCTGCAACCGCAATGTAGTACCCACCTGAAGCACAGATATCGGAAATAACCGCATAAACAGGGATATCTTTGTACTTGGCTCGTAGGCGGCGAATTTCATCGTTGATTTGTCCTGCCTGAACAGGGCTACCACCGGGACTATTAATGCGTAGTACTACCGCTTTTGTTTTAGGATTATCAAAGGCTTTTTTCAAAGAGGGAATCACAAGATCCGCACTAGCATCCGCCTCATCCATAATCACGCCTTTGATATCAACAACAGCCGTAATTTCAGAGGCATTGGTTACATCCTCATCTTTACCGCTATCGGATAAACCTACTAAAAAGGCGCCCCCTACAATCAGTAAGTAAGCCCAAAATAATAATTTAAAAAATATGCCCCAACGTCTACTACGGCGTTGTTCCTTTAGCCCCTCTAATGCAATCGTTTTTAAAGCATTAATAGCTTCAGTATTGGTTTGATTGGTTGATTGTGTATCCATAATGGAGTGCTTTAATCCTATTCAGTTATTTGTGTTTATCAATTAATAAAGTACTCAAGCGCTCAGCGAGTATAGAAATAGTAGAGTACTTAAGAATACTAAGTACTCCAACTAGGTGAGATTAATTATTGCGAGTTTAGGTTACGTAAGACTAAATGTAGCTCAGCGGGCAAAGGCGCTTCTAGTCGATAGCGTCGTCCGGTCATGCGTAAAATAAACTCCATGTGATTAGCGTGTAAAAACATGCGCTTTAAACCTATAGCTTTCATTTCACGATTTAAGGCAAAATCACCGTAACGATCATCGCCTAAAATCGGATGCTCCAAATGAGCCAGTTGCACGCGGATTTGATGCATACGTCCGGTCAAAATTTTTACATCCATCAAGGTGGCATTCGTCATCACCCGTTTAGGCGTGAAAATACTTTCCGCTTCCTGCCCTTCATCCTCTTCATCAAGCACGCGCATTTTGTGTCCACGTGCAGCATTTTGTTCACGTTTGAGATTCGTCGTGATGTGTTGCACACCGTCTTTCCACTGTCCTGCCACTAAGGCTTGATAGCGTTTATCAACTTCGCCTTCGCGCATTAACGCATGTAGTTGAGTCAGTGCCTCACGAGATTTGGCTAACGCCACCACACCACTGGTGTCCCGATCAATACGATGGACTAACTCGACAAACGGTAAATTGGGGCGCAACTGACGAAAGGCTTCAATCAAACCAATATCGTGCCCTGAGCCACTGTGCACCGGAATACCCGATGGCTTATTAATAGCAATGATTTGCTCATCTTCAAAAATCACAGCCTTTTCAATTTGTTGTAATAGGCTATGCGAGGCCAGTACTTTGGTATCCTCAGGTACTTCATCTTGCTTTACGGGTGGAATACGGACTACTTCACCTAAAGCTAATTTATGCTCTGGTTTGACGCGCCCTTTATCAACGCGCACCTCACCCTTACGAATAATGCGGTAAATGACACTTTTGGGGACATTTTTGAAAAAGCGTAAGAGAAAATTATCGATACGCTGACCTGCCTCATGCTCAGAGACAGTATGATATTGAACGGCCATAGCCTCACCTAGAACGAAATCGAGTACTCAACTAGGTTTTTACGTAACCGTGTACGTAATCCCAATTGAATGTAATTAGTCAAATTGATATATTCACGTAGGGTTCAAATCTGGCGACGAAGTGTTGCCGAATGTGAATATAAACCAATCCATGCCTTGAAAGCAGGCATGATATGGCTCATACCCAAACGATTCAATCAAATTCTTGACCTGAGTTTGATCGGTTAGCAGTAGCGAAGACAATGGAATAAGTGTATTGGCTTTACAAACAATACTGCCGCTGTTGCTAGACCACTTCTGTTTTATGGGGGTCAGTTGCCCCTATAAGGCGAACCAAGAACCGTAGTACCTGTACCTGCATCTTGTTTAGACAGGTAAGGCAGAACCGATTTTAGGCTAGGAGCTAGTGAGCTTCTAACCAGACCAGTTAATAAATAGGCTGTTTCACAAGATTTAAGCACCATGCTTAACAACAACATCTACAAATAACCTATTTTGCAACTCTTCCTGTGATACAACCTTATAACTGAATAGCCAATGGAGCTTACAGCATAACTTCAACACTGTTTCAATCAGGCCGCCTTAACACCTGAAAAACAAGGAAAAAGTTTATATACCACTTTAATGAGTGGTCAAGGGTTAGTCCTAAAACGGGGTGCTTTTAACAGGTACTACATAAAACGAGATTTGTAGTACATGAAACGTATTCTAATTAATGCCACACAACCTGAAGAAATTCGGGTCGCTATGGTCGATGGTCAACGTCTATACGATTTAGATATTGAACACACCTTTAAAGCACAGAAAAAAGCTAATATTTACAAAGGGGTTATTACCCGCATCGAGCCTAGCCTTGAGGCTGCGTTTGTTAATTATGGCGCTCAACGTCATGGTTTCCTCTCTTTCCGCGAAGTGGCAAAAGAGTACTATCACCCCAACGCTAATGTGACCAATGGTCGCCCCAATATCAAAGATGTTCTACGCGAAGGACAAGAAATCCTCGTTCAAGTGGATAAAGAAGAGCGGGGTAATAAGGGTGCTGCTTTAACGACTCATATCAGCCTTGCCGGTCGTTATTTAGTACTCATGCCCAATAATCCTAAAGCGGGTGGTGTATCACGTCGTATTGAAGGCGAAGATCGTCAACAAATTAAGCAAACCCTTTCTGATCTGGATATTCCTGACAATATGGGCGCAATTGTGCGTACTGCTGGGGTTGACCGTGAACTAGAAGAATTACAGTGGGATTTGGATTATCTCAAAACCCTGTGGGAAGCGATTATCTACGCTTATAATCACCATCCTGCCCCCACGCTACTGTATCAAGAAAGTAATGTCATTATCCGCGCCTTACGTGACTATTTCCGTCGTGATATTGGCGAAATTGTGATTGATAATCCTGCGGTTTACAAACAAGCACACGACTTTATGCAGGCGGTCATGCCGCATAATTTGCGCAAACTAAAACATTATAAAGAGTCGACGCCCCTTTTCAGTCGTTACCAAGTCGAGCACCAAATCGAAACGGCCTTCCAACGCTCGGTTAATTTACCGTCAGGGGGTGCGATTGTTATTGATCATACCGAAGCACTGGTATCTATTGACATCAACTCTGCTCGCTCGACTAAAGGTCAGGATATTGAAGAAACTGCGCTCAATACCAATCTTGAGGCAGCTGATGAAATTGCCCGCCAATTACGCTTACGCGATTTGGGAGGTCTGATTGTTATTGACTTCATTGATATGCTACCCAGCAAACATCAGCGCGAAGTCGAGCGTCGCTTACGTGATGCGTTAAAAGTTGACCGCGCACGGGTTCAAGTTGGGCGAATTTCACGCTTTGGCTTATTAGAAATGTCACGCCAGCGTTTACGTCCTTCATTGGGTGAATCCAGCCAATTAGTGTGTCCACGCTGTGAAGGTCATGGTCATATTCGCAATACTGATTCGTTAGCGTTGTCGATTTTACGCCTCATGGAAGAAGAAGCCATGAAGGAAATGACCGGCCATGTGATTGTTCAAGCACCTGTACCCGTCGCTACGTTCTTATTAAATGAAAAGCGTGAAGCGATTAGTAATATTCAACAACGTCGCGATATTACCTTGACCATAGTGCCTAATCCGCATATGGATACGCCGCATTATGACATCATTCGAGTGCGTAGTGATGAGGTGGAATCTATTGGTTTGAGCTATGAGCATATTCAAAAATTGCCTCATACCATGGATGACTCTCGTGCTGAAGCCAAAGCAGCGCCACAGCCCATTGATGTTCCAGTCGTAGGTAATGTCATTCCTAACCAACCCGCCCCTCATGCGCGTCGGATTACGGATGAAGCGGTGGTAGCTGAGCGTGGCCCTAATTTGATTCGCCGGATTTTAGGGGGCTTATTTGGTACCGAATCAACACTTGAAAGTACTCGCTCTAGTCGTGAAGATCGCAAACCACGTGATGACCGTCGTAATCGTAAATCTACTCCAGAAGCCTTTGAAGCTGATGATATCGAAGTAGTCGAACGTACCCATCGCAAAAAACCGAGTCGCGATGAAGCAGAAGATGAGTTAGATGATCTTTATACTGAGCGCTTTGATGACGAATTAACTGAGGTAGAAGACGAAGAGGTGCGTGAAACTCGCCAAGAGCGTCAACCTCGTGCTTCACGACATGAGCGGAATAACCGCCAGCGGAATAATCGAAATCGTGACCGTTACGAAGCGCCTAAAGAAGCAGAAGAAGCTGTTGAAACAACTGCTGGCACTAATGAAATCGCAGATGAAACTCCGATTGAAATTACATTACCCGCTCCACGCGAATCAAATGGCAATAACCGTAATGGACGCGGACGTAATCGTCGTCGTGGCAAGCGGGATGATGAAAATACAACTGTAGAAGCTGATGCTAACGATGCTGTGGAAACTTCAGAGGTTATTACAGCCGATCGCTTAGAATTAGTGGCAACGTCTAGCGAAAATGATGTTACTGAAACCACAGTGGATGTAGTCAAAACCAATACTAGTGAAGAAGTAGTATCTACTGAAGCCCCCCTATTTGCCCCACGTAATCCCCATAACCGCCGTCGCTCACAACGTTATCGTACTCGTCGTGAAAATCGTCCTGAACGTGGCGCACCTGTTGTGGACGAAGAAGGTAACATTCCTGCTTGGGCAGCTGATGATAATGGTGACTATGCTGCTGATACAGAAAATACTCGCGACTTTAATACGGACGATGAATATCAACGTTATGAGCCAGAACTAGTATTTGATGAAGCGGTAAAAGCACAAGCTAACACCACTTACTCGCCTGAAGGCTCAGTGGTTGACACTGTTCAGGACGTACCCATCGTCCTAACTACAGAAGAACAGCAAGTATCGTTTGTGTTTACAGAAACGGCTATAGCAACAGAACCTGTATTTGATACGGTTAATTTAGCGGTTTTCCAAACCGAACCCTCAGTAGTCTCGGCTGATGATATTCACCCAATCGTAGAGTCTGAGGAAAAAGCTAATGAAGTAGTAGCAGCGCCTGCAACAACTGAGCAAATTGTTGAGACCACAGTATCTGAAAACTCTACCGTGGAAACTACAGAATCAGTTATTTCTGAAAGTACTCCTACCGCTCCTGTAGTTGCTGAAACTATTGAAAGTACTCCTGTCATTATTGAAAACTCAACAGAGCCACTTTCTAGTGAGGGTATAGACGCTACTCAAACACCTGATTCAGGAACTGAGGCTGAAACACCTGCTGAACCGGTAATGACCATTGAGGGTGAGCGTGCTCTTGATACAATCAGCACTATTAAATTTGATGCTAGTGCTGTATCTGAGGTTGTTGAAATAGTCGCCACTGAGACAGTGAATAATAACTACATTTCTACTGATGATGTATTAGTCGACAATGTCGAGACTTCCGCTATTGTAGTTAAGGGTCAGAGTACAGAAGAAAGTACTCCTAGCGTTGAAACGGCTATTCCTGAAGTAGCCCTATCCGCAGCAGAAGAGGTTACACCGCCCCCTGCTCCGGTTAAAAAACTTCCATCTTGGATGCATCAACCCTTAGAGTAAATCTCTACCCAATTGGCTGGGTACTTAGTGCCCAGCCACCCCTAAACGTTGCTCTATGTCTACCAACAAACCTTCCGTAGCTTCATCAATTAAATCTAAAACTCGCTCAAAGCCATTATCACCCCCATAATAGGGATCAGGCACTTCAGCAAACTCGGGCAAATGCGGCGCATAACTTAATAATAATCTTAATTTAGCTTTATAAGCGGTAGGCGCTGAGCGTTGTAAGTACTGAAAATTATGCATATCCATTGCTAATAAGTAATCAAACTCAGCAAAATCACTTTCTTGCACCAATCGAGCTTGTTGTTTAGATAAATCTATACCGCGGCGTAATGCTGCTTGTTGTGAGCGTTTATCAGGAGGATTACCAATGTGATAAGCATGTGTCCCTGCTGAATCGACATAGACATCGGCTTGCCAACCGCGTTGTGCTAATTTGCTTTCTAATACCCCTTGCGCGGTCGGTGAACGACAAATATTCCCCATGCAAATCATTAAAACTTTTACTTTAGCCATAGTGAAATCCACACATTGCCCTCAGGAGCTAAAACTATATCATCAAGTACTTTCAGCTTAGTACACCTTGATTAGAGAGTACTTTAAAGTTCCAAATAATTTTTCAATGAGGGTCTTGCACTTTACCAATAAATTGCGTTCAATGGTGCACTAATAGAATTAATAGAAAATAATTTTCACCATACTAATAAGGGCTTACTATGAAACAGGTGATTATGTCTTTGGGGGTCGCCGCCAGTCTTAGTGCGTGCACGGTGGTTCCTGTTCCTGTCGCGGTTATTCAACCCAAAAGTGCAACTGTGGCTGAATATCAAACACTACCGAATGCATTGCCCGTGAGTTATCAACCACAAATTAATCAACCACCTGCTATCAATATGGCGGTTGCCACCACGGCTGAATCCTTGATTGCCAGTAAGCGTGAACGCCCTGTGATTGCTACTAACCCACAAGCTATTAAAGTGTACCAACCGACTGTATTACCCAAAACTCCTATTAAAGATTTGGCATGGGTCGCAGAAAAAATTTATCAAAACGAAACTGGCGATAAACCTGAAAATCTCATTCGCTGGCATGAAACGGGGAATTTTGTCTCTTTAGGTATCGGTCATTTTAGTTGGTACCCCAACAATAGACGTGGCTATACCCAAAACGATACTTTTCCAGAATTATTATCTTATATGCAATTACGTGGGGTGACTTTACCCACATGGTTAGCCAAACGCCCGACTCGTGGGGGACCTTGGAAAAATAAAAATGCTTTTGACATGGCACGCAATGATAAGCAAATGCAGGAACTGCAACAACTTCTTCAAACCACTAAAAATCTACAAGCTAACTTTATGTTAGAGCACTTAAAACAAGCTCGCCCTGAGTTATTAGGCCAATTTAATGCGACAGAGCAAGCCACTATTGATAAAAACTACCAAACCTTATTACAAACCCCTAATGGTTTATATCCACTTTTAGATTATGTCAGTTTTAAAGGCGAAGGGCTGAATCCTAATGATCGTTATAACGGTCAGGGTTGGGGGCTTGCTCAAGTACTACTCACTATGCAACCCACTGCTGTGGGGCCTCGTGCTTTGGAAGCCTTTAGAGTCGCTGCTGAAGATGTATTATTACAACGCATTGCGAATGCGCCAACAGAACGACGTGAGGCTAGGTATTTATCTTCTTGGCGGGAACGTCTAAATACTTACTACAATAACGCTAATGTAGCAACGCGTTAAAGTACTTAGTAAACATCTAATCTTCAAAAACTAAAGGCCACTAATGTGGCCTTTAATTTACTTAAACAACTTAAATCTAAGCCAAGTACTTAATGATTAGGGGCTAAAAGAAGAACCACAGCCACAAGTTGTGGTGGCATTAGGATTGCGAATCACAAATTGCGCACCCTCTAAGCCTTCTGTGTAATCAATTTCAGCACCGACCATATACTGAAAGCTCATAGGATCAATGAGGAGCTTCACACCATCATTCGTGACGATAGTATCTCCATCATTTTCATTCTCATCAAAAGTAAAACCGTACTGGAAGCCAGAACAACCCCCACCTGTTACGAATACGCGTAACATGAGAGCATCATTCTTTTCTTCTTGAATCAAAGTTTTAACTTTGGCAGCCGCTGCATCTGTAAAAACCAGAGGAGATGCGGTCTCAACTGTCATGTTATTAATCTCCTACTAAATAACTCTATTTTTGTCACGTTAGCACTGTTAATTACAAAGGGCAATATTCCCATTTAGTACTCAACTATCGTAACAATAATTTATTGGTTTTCCACAGGTGGTTCAATGGCTGGAACACTAATCGCAGGTGCTACTGGGGGTAATGCAGGTGATACGGGCTTTACTTTTGGCTCTGGTTTTTGACGAACTAATTTGCCATTCACCTCTGCTCCTACTGCCATTTCGAGTAGGTTGTAATACACATCACCACAAATACGGGCTTTTTCAAATAATTCTACTTTACCATGGGCAAACACATCACCATCGATAGAACCATTTAATACCATACTCGGCACACGTACTTCCCCAATAATGCGACCTTGCTCGCTTAGAATGAGAGTGGCTTCGTCATTTTCAGCGATTAAATTACCCTTAATAGTACCTTCTACGTGCAAACCACCTGAAAACTGTAAATCGCCATCAATGGTTGTCCCGCGACCAATCAGAGTATCCACACGCGCACTACGTACCTTTTGCTCTGGTTGGGTATTCACAGGTAAGGGAGCACTTAAAATGGGAGCACTAGCAGCAGGTGCTACTGGAGCCGGCAGAGGGGCGGGCGCAGGGGCTGGTTTGGAACTTTTACCGAACATTAATGTTTACTCCTATTAGTCACTGGATTAACCCGTAGTTTAAATTTATTGCAATTATAGATAGAACTATTAGGTTTGCTGTTAATAAATGATAAGTACATTTTGGTTGCTGGTAGCATAAGTACTTTAGCAATACCTATTTACTGTCTATACCTTGATAATATTTCAAATGAATTTTGATTGTAGTTATTGAAAAAAGCCTGTTAAGACTTAAGTTTGCGTCAAAATGCGCCACTGCTAACCTGCTATTTCAATAGGCTATCAAACTCGCCTCGATGCGCAAGATTAGCATTATTTTAACTGTGATGTTTACGTTTTATTGGCTACATGACAACCTTTTCTGCATGAACGCTAACATTACAAACATTTGCAAGCCCTAATCTCATTAACCTATGCTGTAAAATCTGCGAGTCGTCAAATGTCATGTATAATAGACCTTTCCCTTTTGGTTCCTTAGTGACTCCATCATGAAAATTGATATTAAAGCTTTAGTTGCTCTCGGTGTTGTTGTTGCAGCAGTAGCCTTTTTCTTCTTTATGCCCAACTCTGGCGGATTACAAGCCGCACCTAATGCCACCATCACCACTATTGATGGCGATGAAATCCAATTAGCTAACCTTAAAGGCAAGCCTTATTTAGTTGTCTTTTGGGCAACTGATTGTCCTGGATGTGTACAAGAAATTCCTGATTTAGTTAAATTTAAACAAAACCCTGCTAACGCTGCCATGCCTATTATTGCCATTGCCATGCCTCACGATAATGTTGATGCCATTCGTACCATGCGCGAACAAAAGCAAATGAATTACACGGTCGCTTTTGACAAAGATGGCTCATTGACTAAAGCTTTTGGAGGCGTGAAAGTCACACCGACTAACTTTTTAGTTAATGGCAATGGTGACATCGTACTCACTAAAATGGGCAATGTAGATATTAACGACCTACAAAAACGTGTAGCAGCATTACAAGGCTAAGTACTTGATGGATAATCTTTATAGTTGGATAAAAGCGTTACATGTTATTTTTATGGTGACTTGGTTTGCAGGCTTGTTTTATTTACCACGCCTGTACGTCTACCATGCTATGCCTGAAAATAAAAGTAGCTTTGAATTATTTAAAATCATGGAGCGGCGTTTATTTATCATCATGACAATTGGGGCGCTGCTGACTCTCTTATTTGGTACGATTATGCTGGTACTGGGGCATGGAGTTTTATTCAAATCAGGTTGGTTTCATGCCAAATTGTTATTACTACTCGCCTTAGCGGGTTATCACTATGTTTGTTATCAACTGATGCTGACTTTTAGAGCCGATGCTAATCAACGAACTCATCAGTGGTATCGTTATTTTAACGAAGCCCCTAGCGTGTTGTTGATTGGGATTGTGATTTTAGCCGTGGTTAAGCCTTTCTAAGTATTGGCATTCAATATTAGGAGGTAATCGCTAGTACTACCTCCTCTATCTCTTAATACCCATCTACCATAGCAGGCGACTCTAAATACGGTGCTAATTCATATAAAGCGCGTTGATACACTCGGCGCTTAAAAAACACCACATTTCGCGCTGGCGCCCAATAATCTACCCACTCCCAATGATCAAACTCAGGATGGGAGCACGCCGATAGGTTTACCTCTTTATCTCGACAGAGCATGCGGACTAAAAACCAGCGTTGTTTTTGACCGATGCACAGCGGTCTCGCACGACGGCGAATCATGTAATGGGGGATACGATAACGCAACCAACCACGTGTTTGTCCAATAACTTCCACCTGATCAGCTTGCAACCCTGTTTCTTCAAAAAGCTCACGAAACATAGCTTGCAAAGGCGTCTCACCACGATCAATGCCACCTTGGGGGAATTGCCAGGAGTCTTGTCCAAAACGCTTACCCCAAAACACTTTGCCGTCGCAATTACAGAGGATAATGCCCACATTGGCACGAAAACCATCCTCATCAATCACGACATCACTCCTAAAAAATGTTTAATAAGATTCTTTCATATTCACCATGATTCGGCAATTTTAACCCGTTACAATGCCACACTTTGATCAGCACAATAGGATAAGCACCATGACTTTGGCATTATTTGATTTGGATAATACGTTATTAGATGGTGATAGTGATTTTGAATGGGGACAATTTTTAGTACGTAAAGGCTTAGTGGATGGTCCGTCTTACACGGCTAAAAATCTAGAGTTTTACGAACAATATAAAGCGGGCACTCTTAATATTTATGAATTTGCTGCTTTTTCCTTAACACCACTGAGTCAACAGGATGATGCTACTTTAAATCAACTGCATGCTGAATTTATGGCTACCGTTATTCAACCTAAAATGAGTCAAAAAGCGATTGATCTGGTGAGTAGACATAAAGATCAAGGGCATACTTTAATGATTATTACCGCCACTAATAGTTTTGTGACTCGTCCTATTGCCCATGCCTTCGGGATTGAGCATCTGATCGCCACTGAACCTAAGCGAGTCAATGGGCGCTATACGAATCAAGTCGAGGGCATTGCCTCTTTCCAAGGCGGCAAGGTTACACGCTTGAATCAATGGTTAGAGTCCCAGACTGAATCGTTAGCAGGTAGTTATTTTTATAGTGATTCGCATAATGATTTACCCCTATTAGAAATGGTAGATCATCCCATCGTAGTAAACCCTGACCCTAAACTGATGGCTGTAGCGAAAGCTAAACAATGGCCTATTATGGATTTGCATGATCGTGGACTAGATTAAATAAATATAATTCAGTTTAGAGCTACTGACATAAAGTAGCTCTAAATAAACTCAGCGGTGAAAGTACCTTAGCGCGTTTGAGTCAGTTTGACTTGTACTTCTAGGGGTTCTGTACCATCACGCAATAGCTTCACTTTTACGGTGTCACCCCGTTTATAAGTATCGAGTACTTTAGAGACATCAGCGACTTTGGTCACAGGCTTACCATCAATCGCTTGAATAATGTCACCTAACATTAACTCCCCATCATTACGTAATTGTGTACCCATAATACCTGCCTCTTCAGCAGGAGATTTAGGTGTAACTTGTAGTACCAAAACACCCTTCACGCCCAAACGCCGCATGACTGCTGCATTCACCTCATCCTTCATACTAATACCTAAAATCGGGCGCTCGTAATGCCCCGAACGAACAAGTTGCGGAATCACTCGATTCACAGTATCGACTGGAATTGCAAAGCCAATACCTGCTGATGCCCCTGAAGGGCTATAAATGGCTACACTGACCCCTACTACTCGCCCTGCACTATCCAATACAGGCCCCCCAGAATTACCCGGATTAATCGCAGCATCGGTTTGGATTAGATCATCTAGCTGGTTATTATCACCATCAATGCTCCGTCCTAAAGCCGATACAATACCAGAGGTTAAGGTGTGATCTAAGCCAAAAGGATTTCCAATCGCCATCACTTTTTGCCCAACCCGTAGATCATGGCTAGTACCTACTTGTACAGGTTTAGGTAAATCTTTTAAGTCCGTCAAACGTAATACGGCTAAATCGTGCTCAGGGCTTGCACCTACCACGGTCGCATCATATAAACGTTGGTCAGACATACGCACCTTGGCACTATTGTAACCTTCTACTACATGGTAATTAGTGACGATATGACCTTTGTCGTCCCATAAAAACCCTGTTCCTGTACCGCTGGGCACTTCATTTACATTACGTGTCCACGGATTAAGTACTTTCTGTGTGGTAGTGATATACACCACGGCTGGACTATTACGCTCAAACACGTCAATCGTATTTTGCTCATCGGCAGTCAATGCACCACGCTCTGTAACGGTACGTACCCCTTCGCTATGGACATCTTTAGTCCAAGCCATCCACACCATTGCAATCACCCACATAACAATAGCGCCCCCTACCAGTCGTAGTAAAACAGGCGGAATCTTAATAGAGATCATGGTATGGGTAACTCCAAACGAAATAGGGTTAATAAAGTGCGCTGTAATGAACTGTGACCGTCGTCACTCACCATCAAATATAGATTATCGCGTACATGGGTCAAGCCCTCGAAATTATCTACTAAGAACAAACTAGAGAGAACACTTAAATTTTCAATATTACAGTGCCCCTCCTTATTACATTGCCCAAAATCTAAATAACGCAGACTAATCACTAAGGGGTTCATCACCCCCGACCACGCTCGCTCTAGTATTAACAAATTGCCATTAGGCAAAGTTTGTAATGCCGTGATAGAACTATTTTTGGCAGGATAGGCAGAAAACGACCATTGTTTAGTACGACTGTATACGGTGTGAGTCGTCACAGGTTGTTTTTTTAAAGGCAATTCGGGCGCGGTAATATAACCCCACTTAGGATGCCATGTTACCGACTCCAACATATTATTACGTGTTCGATAATGTTTAGGCTCTTGTAGTGCTTTGGGTAAAGAATACTCCGCTATTAAACGCCCTTGAGTATTAAAACGTCCAACCCGTGGTATACCTTCTAAAGAAATGACAAGCTCAGTGTCTCCCTTCACTCCATTAGTGGTATATAAAGCATCAACCCCCTCTGCATCACGCCAATCCAATTTTTTACCTTTTTGATTGAGCAGTGTGTAACTACCTATGGGTATCATGGTGTTAATACGGTCGTTAGCAATATTCGCTTGAAATTGAAACAAACGCCCGTTATCAGACACGGTGTAAAGTACTTGCTCGTCTTCATCCCAAGCTAAATCAGACAGCTCACTGACCACTTCTCCATTAATTTCGGTGGCGGGTAAAGCAATACTGTGTAAATAAGTCAACGTGGGCAATTGAGCCGTGGCTGTCATACTTATTAGTACTAATAATAGGCTTAGCCCAATTTTAAACATACTCTGCATAACATTTAGCGTCATTATAGTAATGGTTCATAATAGAGAATGAAGTAGCGGTTATAAAACGGATGGTCAGATAAACTTATCCAGCTATACTTTTTGTTAATGTACTAAAGCAGCATGCCATTAATGCTTAGGGCATCCAAATTATTGCAAATAAAAGCCCTCTAACTTTACGTTATGGTCTATACATTTGGAAGGGATGGACTTCCCCTACACCTATAGGGTTTATCGGTAAAGGGACATACTCAGTGGTGAACTTCCCCTCACTACTGATTTTAATAATGAATTTTAGGAGAACTGTAATGGAAGCAATCAGTACTATTATTATTATGCTAGCTATCGGTGCAGTAGCGGGTTGGTTAGCCGGTAATATTGTCAGTGGTGGTGGGTTTGGTCTCATCGGTAATATCGTAATCGGTATTGTGGGCGCTGTAGTAGCAAGCTTAATCGGTAACGTGGTTACAGTTGGAATCCCCGGTCTGAGCGGTTTACCTGAATGGGCTATTACCCTCATTTGGTCAACTATTGGTGCAATTATTGCCTTATTAGTGATCAAGCTCATCAAGCGAGTGTAACTACACTCCATCAAAGCAGAGGTTGCCACTGATCTAGTGACAACCTCTTATCTCTTAGCGATACTCCACGACTTGATCTAATGGCAAACGTAGCTGTTTAGTTTGCTCACCCGCCCGATAACCAAAAGCAGTCACTACGGCAACACCATAGCGCTTCGTATCAATTTGAAGTACTTGTTCTAAATCTTTTTTACCAAACCCTTCTAAAGGGCAAGAATCAATCCCTAATGAAGCGGCTCCTGTCATCATATTCGCCATAGCAAGATAACATTGCTTAGAACTCCACGCGAAAGTACTCATGATGGGATGAATTTCATTAGTCATATGTGCTGCATAGCGCTGCAGGTAAGCATCAAAGGCCTCTTGTGGCAAACCACGACGCTTAAATAGAGTCACCATGTAATCGTTATAAGGCTCAACATCTGTAATCTTGGCTAAGATCACCACCACATGACTACTTTCAGTAATTTGCGGTTGTCCCCAACAGGCGGCGCGTACTTGCTCGCGCAACTCTGGAGTTTGAATCACTAAAAATTTCCAGTGCTCTTGTCCAAAGGAGGATGGCGACTTACGTCCAAATTCTAAAATCTGTTCAAACTGCTCGGCTGGAATTTTTTTATTGGTATCAAATTTTTTACAGGCATGGCGAAAATCCATGGCTTGCATAAAAGTACTCATTATACTTCGCTCCATTGGCGTACTAAATTAGCATAAACGGTGCTTACCTTAGCGGTTTCTTCTGATTGCGGCAATTTTTCCAATAAGCCTTGGCGTGCTTGAGCCAATTGATACAGCAACTCGCGCTGATTGGGGTCTTTAACCATACTCTGTGCCCATGTAACGGCTACTAGTCGAGTACCTGATTGAATGTCTGCCACTTTATGCCAACTACTCGAAGGATAAACCACGGCATCCCCCGCATTACCTTTAATACGTTGTTCACCAAAGCTGGTTTGAATAACTAATTCGCCTCCCTCATAGTTAGACCCATCATTTAAAAATACGGTGGTCGATACATCGCTACGATAGCGCCCCGCCATGGGTCCCATCACCGGATCATCGACATGAAAACCATACCCCATTCCCACTTCATAACGAGCATAAAATGCCGTGGCAACACGTAAGGGTAATACAGCCTGTTGATACTGTTGATTTTGGACTAATGCCCCCATTACCACCGCATTTAAACGCCGATGTAAAGGGCTTTGAGGAGAGAGTTCTTGATTATATTTGACGGCGGAAGCCTCTTGCCCTGCTGATAATTTACCATCTATAAATTCAGCATTTTTTAGTAAAGTTTGTACTTCAACTAATTGGCGTTGATCCAGTACTTGTTTAATGAGTAATAACATCTAAGCCACCCACAAACACTTACCCGACGCCTTAGTAATAGCAGCAATACGCTCTTGATGGGCGGCTAATTCATCCTCATTAGCACGTATCACTTGCAACTGACTTAGATCTAAATGGCTCAAGCCTTTGCCTCCCGCAGCGCCCCCCCAAGAATCCAAAGTAGTTTCTAAGATCATACTGACCTGCCCACCAGTCATGGTTAAATAGACATCCGCTAGAATTCGCGCATCGAGTAAGGCTCCATGAAAATGCCGATCTGAATTATCGATTTCATAACGTTTGCATAACGCATCCAAACTATTTCGCTGACCGGGAAACCTATCGCGTGCCATTACTAAGGTATCGGTGATAGTACAAATATCTTTTAAACGCGTCGTGGAGTGCTCCACTAACTTCAACTCATTTTCAATAAAGCCCACATCAAAGGGTGCATTATGAATAATTAATTCCGCCCCCTTTAAGTACTCCACTAAATCATTCGCTATCTCAGGAAAGCGTGGTTTATCCTGTAAAAACTCATTGGTAATCCCATGTACTTGAATGGCTTCCTCTTCTACTTCACGATCAGGATTGATATAAAAATGAAAGTTGTTACCAGTGACTTGGCGATCAATCAATTCAATACAGCCAATCTCAATCAGCCGATGCCCTTGTTGTGGGTCAAGTCCGGTCGTTTCAGTATCAAGAATTAATTGCCGCATATTAAACTCCTTCATCAATCGCACGATTAGCTAGCTGGTCGACGCGCTCATTATCAGGGTGACCGCTATGCCCTTTCACCCAACGCCAATCAACTTCATGGGCTTGCGTGGCTTGTTCTAAACGTTGCCATAACTCTTTGTTTTTGACTGCCTCACCTTTGGAATTGCGCCAACCTTTACGTTTCCAGCCCTCAATCCACTCCGTGATACCTTGGCGTACATATTGTGAGTCAGTGGTGAGAATGACTTTACAAGGGCGCTTCAAAGCCTCTAATGCTTGAATAGCTGCCATCAGCTCCATTTGATTATTAGTGCATTCGGCTTGATAACCATACAACTCTTTTTCATGCTCACCAAAGCGTAATAGCGCGCCCCAACCGCCCTTACCCGGATTGCCACGACAGGCTCCATCAGTAAAAGCCTGTACTAGAGGACGAGTACTTTCAGTCATAATTTACTCTTTAAAGGATTAGGGGTTTTACCTACCGCGATATCATTAATCGGTTTAAGTACGGTAGGCTTCCACCATTTACGCTTAGCACTAGTAGGAATCAGGGGCGTGACTTTTTTACACGCGTGAATAATATAGAGATTGCTAAAAGGTATATTAAGGCGTTGGCATGAGCGCTCCCACCAGCGAGTATAATGCCAAAATCGCATCCCCCCCCAATCGGGTCGATAGCTTAGAAATTTAGTCTCAAGTACTTCAAGCCCTAAATCAGCCAGCCACCCCTCAATCTGCCAAGGGTGTGGGAAGGTATATTGCGTCAAGGTTTTTGCCCATTGAGTTAGCCCCAAACCGCTGAATGGATTAAAACCAATTAAAATACAATGTCCTTCTGGCATAAGTACTCGTTCTATTTCCGCTAATACTGCTTTGGGATCAGGACTTAGCTCTAGGCTATGAGTACTTAATACTAAATCTAATGTACCAAACTCAAAAGGCAAAGCCTCCCAAGTACTCATTAAGTCAATAAAAGGCGAAGCTAAATCAGGACGACCTAAAAGGATATGGTGACTAATCCGTGACTCCGCTAAAAAGGTTTGATGAGGCGCAAGTAAACCTAGCTCTAATGCGTAATATCCAAACACATCGGCGGTCATGCGCTGAATGGGTATAAGCAATTGTTGTAGAGTGGCTTGACCTCGATAAGAGTCATACCAATGTTGCAGTACCGTTGGTGATAATTGACCTGTGGTAGATGTTAGCGCTATGTCATTTAACGGTTTTTGCTTGTTCATGAATCCATTAGCACTTATAGTCAGGTAGCTATTAAATTAATTACAATAAAATTTAATCAATAATACCTGTAAGCGGATAAGTAGGTTAACTCAGCCCTTTAGGCTAGGGCAAAGCCTGAAAAACCGCTAGAGCATATCAGGACTTTTTACCGTATGCATCTTTGCTCCCATTGGTAAGTATTCACGATCTGCTCAGATAAAGTACTTGGAGTACTTAAAAGATCACTCCCTTACTCATAATAATAATAATCTGGAGTTAAGACATGACCATGCGTCGTTATACCTTTATAGTCAGCACACTACTGGGTCTAGTGGGCAGTGCGACTAGTTATGCTTACGACTATCCACCCCCTCGATTTCCATATCAAGATCAAGCACTTCGTTTGCAGCCGGCTAGTTTTCAAAATACTCAGCCTAATTTTGGTTTGAATCCCCCAAGGTTTATCGAAACTGCCCCTACTCAAAGCCCATCAATTTGGCAAAGGATTAACCAGCATTATCAATTAGGTGATCATGCTCTGAATCCTCGTGTGCAACCTTTTATTCGGCAATATACGGCTAGTCCTAGCGCATTGAATCAACTCGTACTACAAGCTAGCCAGTACTTACATGTGATTATTGAAGAGGTAGAGAGACGCGGCATTCCTGCTGAGATTGCCTTACTACCTTTAGTAGAAAGTGGTTTTACTCCTGCTGCCGCTTCACGAGCAGGTGCTGCAGGACTTTGGCAATTCATGCCACAAACGGGTAATACCTATGGGCTGATTCGTAATCAAGCTTATGATGGGCGTTTAGATTCATTTGCCTCTACGGGGGCTGCACTCAACTACCTACAATCGTTAAATCGTGAGTTTAAAGGCGATTGGATGCTAACACTGGCTGCGTATAATGCAGGCCCCAATCGTATCCATATGGCAACAGGGCCTTTAAGACGTGTAGGACAACGGATTAGTTATTGGAATTTGGCTTTACCTAAAGAAACGGCGGAATATGTGCCTCGCTTGCTTGCCTTTAAAGAAATTATTAGCCACCCAGAACGCTATGGCATTCGTTTACCCTACGTGCCTAATGCGCCATTACTAGCTCAAATGCGGATTGATAAGCCCATTGATCTGCGCCAAGCCGCTTTGCAGGCAGGTCTACCTGCCAGTACTCTGACAGAACTAAACCCTTATTTTCGTTTAGGAATTACTACACCAGAGTACTCTAATCGTATTATTTTACCGCGTCATCGAGCAGCCGATTTAGTGCAAATTATTCATACTATGCCTGCTAGCCATCAGCGTATAGCTATGACTTACTCTAATCGCTCGTTGCAACGCTAAATGAGGAACAAGCTATGCCACAATTAGTAGTGAAGCTGGAAAATCAAATTATTAAGCGTGTCACACTGACTCGTGAAACCTACATGATTGGGCGACGTACCGATTGTGATTTGGTCTTAAATGATCGGACTGTTAGCAATCATCATGCGCGAATTATGCACAAAGCTGCCGAGTACTTGCTAGAAGATATGGGTAGTACTAATAGTACTTTTGTAAATAAGCGAGCTATCAAAGAACACTGGCTACAAGATGGGGATATCCTACAAATCGGGCGACATATTATTGCCTATAGTGCTGAATCACGCCTACATGAGCAATTAGCACGCATGAAAACCAGTCCGCTACTGATGGATGCAAAATGCAAAGCTTGGTTAGAAATTATGAATGGGCGTCATGCTGGATTTAGAATTGAGCTCAAACTACCGCCCGATGCGTTGTCATTGTATGGTGAAGACGGGCGACAACTAATGATTAGAATTTTACCTAATGCCTATTTACTACACACTATTTTGACTAATAACGAAGAGCAAACCCAACAATTGCAGCCAGGTGATGTTTTTACCATTGATCACATTAGCTTCAAACTTTACGAAAATCACTCAGTGCTAGGCTAATCCCTATACTTTTTTTACCATAGAGTAAATACATCAGAGCTTTACTCTATGGTCACCGATTTAAAAACTTTACGAACTCACCTTAAACAACAACGCGCGGCTTTATCGCCTTGGCAACTGCATCAAGCTGCTCAACGCTTTGCCCAACGCCTCGAAACTCACCCTCGTTTAAAATCGGCTAAAACGATTGCACTTTATTGGCCTGTACGGGGTGAGGCTGATATTCGCCTGATCAAATCCGTACTCAAGCCTCATCAACGAGTGTATTTACCGATTTTAGCCTCACATCCACCTCAAACTTTACGTTGGGTACATTGGAAACCTAGTACTCGGTTTAAGTACAATCGTTTTAACATTCCAGAACCTCTACCTACCGATCGCCTACTAACCTCACAACAACTGGACTGTGTATTAGTTCCACTAGTAGCGTTCACCTTAACGGGGCAACGCTTAGGCATGGGGGGCGGTTTTTATGATCGCAGTTTTGCTTTATTAAATCGCCAGCCTCGACCGCTTAACCCCTATCTCATCGGCATCGGTTATAACTTTCAACAAGTACCTAAATTACCTAAAACGAGTTGGGATATCGATATGAATAGCATTGCTACTGAAACCCAGATTTATTCTGGATTCTAACTTGATATATTAGAATATTCTGATATAGTTAAATTATAGTAATGTATTTGATTTTAGAGGATGAATTCCATGAAACGCATGTGGTTAGCACTCGCTTTAGCAGCTATGGCTTCAACAACTCAGGCTAATAATTTCTTTGGTAATAATGGTGGTGATTGGAAAATGGGACCTAATGGCCCTTATTACGAAGAGAGTGACTGGCCTGAATGGACGCCTATGTACTGGATGCAAGAGATGTTCGACAGTTTTGATAACAATAATAACAATGGCTACTACGGTAATAATGGCTTCAATATGCCGTTCTTTGGCAATAATGGCTTTAATCAAGGCTACGGTTACTCCATGCCCTTTAACGCTCCCATGATGAATATGGGTACACCGAATTGGGGCCATGGTTATCAACAACCTAATTACCAACCCTATCCTATACAACCCATGGTGATGCCTCAACCAATGGCTATTCCAGCAGCACCCACATTAGCACCGACAGCACCTATGCCTAGTACTACAGGAACACCAGGCCCTGCAAAACAATAATGCGGGATGACTTAACAAAGTGCAGTAACTCTCTTAAGCTATTGCACTTTATTCAAGTAGTATCATCGTTATGCCTCACTATTGGCTTATGAAATCCGAACCCGATGTATTTGGTATTAATGACCTAAGATTGGCTCAAAAGGCACCTTGGGATGGTATTCGTAATTACCAAGTACGCAATATGCTGCGTGACCAGTTTCAAGTAGGTGATTTAGCTTTTTTTTATCATTCAAGCTGCAAAGAACCGGGTATTGTAGGCATTATGCGGATAGTTTCGACAGCCTATCCCGACGTTACCGCCCTAGAGCCAACTCATCCCTATTATGACCCCAAAGCCACTGCCTATAAATTGCCATGGTTGAGTGTTGATGTAGAACTAGTGACTCAATTTGCGCAACCTATTAGCTTAAGCCTGTTACGTGAACATCAAACACCATTAGAAAACCTGCTAGTACTCAAAAAAGGCAATCGCCTTTCGATTACTCCTGTTAGTAGCGAACATTGGCAATACATTTTAAAGCTCGCTCATTTCACTAATTGATTTGCTTAATGTGCTTTACACGTTCCAGAACCTAATACACAAAAATCAGCGGGTAACTCAGCACCTGCTGGTGGTGTTGCAAATTGAAACTTCTTTGCCACTGGCGCTATTGCTTCTACCGCGTCATTTGTTGGAGGCGTAGCCTCTGACGTTTCTGGTATTAAGTTAACCGTCTGCCCTGCTAATACCGCCTCATCATCAAAATGTGTAATACGCAACTCCTGAAAATGCCGTTGAGCATCCCAATAATCCCGTTGATATTGATGATTATCCAAGAGGGTTTTAGCCGTTTCACTCGGGAGTTGGGCTTGATCTACTAAACTATCTAATTGATTAAACTGCTCTAAAATCGCATCAATCTGTGTTACTGCTTGCTCATGGTAATTGCGGGGTGAATTTGCATTAGATATTTTAGCCTGAGTTTCAAAAGACTGAATTAACCCTCGTAATTTGGCTTGTGTGGTTTGATAGTCAGTTTGTACCGCAGAGGGTGCATGACTCAGCAGTTGTATCAAAGGTTCTGGCTTAGGTTTAAGCCATAGCCATGCTACTGCTGCTAGCGTACTCATACTTAAAACGATTGCCCAAATCGTGGCGCTATTTATCATTTTAGGGGTATTTTGTTTAATAATTAGCTTAGGCATGACAAACCATCCAATGGATAATAGTTTTTAGTAGGAGGGAATAGACTCAACACTAACAAGCTCTAACTCACTGTTCCATAAACAATTTGATAGAGTGAAAGATTTTATCTATAACCGGCAAATCTATAGCATCCGCGCATTAGACTTACTGTGATTATTACAAGTAATTCGCATCAATTACCTAAATTAATAATGACTACCTTAGCAGAATTGCTTTTAATTTAAATAGGTTAATTATAGCAGACAGGGCGTAACGCCATAAAAAAAGCCATCACTGTGGATGGCTTTTCAGATTCTATCAGGGGAAACAAGTACTTTATATTTAAATAACTTGTTCGGAGTTAGAATGCTTAGGATTAGGTGTATTTATCGGTGGAGGGATTTGTAAGTCTTTTTGTAACTTATCTAAGCCATCGTTAAGCTGTTTACCCAAATTATCTAACGTTTTGTTCATCGTCTCATCCAACCCTTTAATCCCTTGCTCGAGCAAATCATTTAACTCATTGACTACGGCTCCCATAGTACCCTGAATTAATGAGCCTAAAGTACTTTGTACATCTATCCGCCATTGGTCTTCTACTTTTACCAGCACTGTTCGTACAGGGATGTCCATATTACCTAGTTCACCCCCTTTTAAAATAGTAGCTACTTCCGCTCTAGTATTAGCCTCTAACATAGCTAACTCACCCAGCTCATATTTTTGAGGATTAAGTTGGGCAGTTTTTAGATAGGACAAATACTGCACGCTATCCCAAGTGGTAAGGTTTTTAGCTTTTTCCATTTCATTGTTAATCACTGCACCCCAAAACTGGTCGGCTACGGCTTTAGGATTATTGCTATCCTCAAAACAGCCTGTCAGTAGTAACAACAACACTAACCCACTAAAATAACGCGCTAACACCTTCATGCCTCAAGTACTCCTGATAAGAGTCCCGCCTCGGTAGGATGAGTACTTAAACGAGTACGGGTAATGGTATTTTCTAAACCGACTGTGTCAGTTATCAACTCCACCCGACAATAATTAGGGGTGTAGCCGGTGTAAATAAGTTTACCATCACGCGCTTGGGGTTGTTCCCAAAGTACTTCAACTACGTGGTTATGCTGTTGCTGAAGCCATGCTATTTTTTGTTGTTCCGCTATTTTGTGAAGTACTTGGCTACGTTGCTTTTTAATAGCCTCAGGGACTGGCTCCGGTAAGCGGGCAGCTTTAGTCCCTTCTCGTGCTGAGTAGCTAAAAATATGGATATGTCCGAAATCAATCCCTTGAACAAATGCTAAGGTTTCTTGCCACTCACTTTCTGTTTCTCCCGGAAACCCCACAATAATGTCTGTTGTAATATTAAAGAGCGGGTTATAAGTTCGTGCTTTATCGACTAATGCTTTAAATTCTGTAGTTTTACAACGACGAGCCATACGTCTCAAGACAGAATCAGCCCCACTTTGAATCGGTAAGTGCATATGCGGCATGAGGCGTGGATTACTAAATAACTCAAAAAATCCCTCGGGTAAATCCCAAGGTTCTACCGACGCAAAACGCACCCGTGGTATGGTCGTTTCAGCTAGAATCTTTTGCACTAACTCATACAGTGAACTGTCCAAATCACTGCCATACCCTCCTACATGTACGCCTGTCAGTACTATTTCTTGAATCCCCTGGCTGTGTAGTTGGTTAATTTCCTCAATAATCTCAGCTTCAGTTCGGCTACGTTCCTCACCTCGTGCCACGGTCACAATACAAAAGGTACAACGATAACGACAACCATCCTGAATCTTTATAAAAGCACGCTGCCGACCACGCATAAATAAAGTGTTTTCACCCGGCTCGGTTGCCAGTAATGGCATAGTAGGAACTTCAAAACGCTCCATCACCTGTTCAGGTAGGGAGTCTTTAGTAGCATTAGGCACTACTAAATCTACGCCCATAATATTGGCGGCTTCATCCGGTTGTAAGGTTGCATAACAACCACTCACCACTAAACGTACTTGAGGATTATCGCGATACAAACGATTCAATAAACGCCGTGATTTAGCAGTCGCCTCAGTGGTAACTGCACAGGAATTAAGTACTACCACATCAGCTAACTCTGGTGTTGAGGTAATGTGATGACCTGCTTGTTGGAAACGATTAGACCATTGCTCTAATTCGGCTTCATTGAGTCTGCAACCCAGTGCTTTGAGATGAATTTTCATAGGATTATTGGGGAAGTACTTGACGATATTACTAGGGATATAAACTAAAAATGCTACCACAGAGTACTCCTCTGGGTAGCATTTTTATTAGACAGATATTGAGTTATAGATTTTCGGGGAAGCGTTCGATCTTAGCTTGATCACGCAACGCTTGAAACATAGCATTGAGTTCGCTTTGTGCCGTAATTCGACCAAATGATTGTGTAGTTTGCAGATCTTCTTTCACCACACCCTCTTTGACTTGCTTTAATTGCACAATCGTATAGTCACCATTGGCCAGTGCTACGCCTTCCCAAGTTGCCGCATTGGCATTAGGTTTTGTCATAGCAAATACTTTTTGTACGACTTCAGCAGGCACTGTACTACCGACTCGCTTAACAAACCCAGCTTTAGTCACAGTGGCACTAGAACCCGCACTAACTGCAGTATCTAATACTGTCCAATTATTAGCAGTAGTCAATTGCTTAACTAAATCAGTGCCTTTTTGAGCGGCTAGTTTACGGGCTTCTTCAGCAGTTAAGGTTTGAATAATAGACTCTTTGACTTCAGCCAATGATTTTTGCTTAGCATCTTCACGAGCAGTCGAACGTAATACTAAAGTTCGAGTATCACCAATTGTAATAATCTCAGAATTTTTACCATTACGTACATCTTCTGAGAAAGCAGCCTCTAGTACTTGTGGATTACTTAAGACTGGATCTGTACTAGAGCGAGATACCCAATCAGATTGTTTAACTACTAAACCTGTTGCTTTAGCAGCAGGCGCTAAATCACCTTGGTTTTCAAAGGTTAGATCTTGTAATTTATCAGTCATATCAGTGGCTTTTTTATCCGCTGTGTCACGACGATAGTCGCGCTCTACATCGGCTTTAGCTTGCTCAAAAGTACGCGGGGTTGACGGTTTAATTTCGGTTACTTTAACAAGCTCATAACCACTAGGTGTTTTAATAGGCTCAGAAACCTCACCCACCTTAGTGCTAAATACGACTTTCTCAAAGCTAGGATCCCAATCTCCTGCAACCACATTACCTAATGCACCGTCTTGAGCAGCGGCCGTTTTGTCATCAGACTTTTCACGGGCAGCCTGTTCAAACGTCAACTTGCCCGCTTTAATCTCAGCCGCAATAGCTTCGATACGCTCTTTAGCTGCTTTATCTTGCTCAGCAACTTGGGGATCAGCAATATTGACTAGAATATGACTCACTTTACGCTCTTCTGGTGTAGTGTAGTGGTCTTTGTTGGTATCAAAATAACTTTTCAAATCAGCTTCATTAACTGTAATAGTATTGAGTAACTCATTACGATCTAACTCAATATAAGCTAACTTCACACGCTCTTCTGTCATAAATGATTTTTTATTTTTCTCGTAGTAATCATTAATGGCCGTCTCGGCTACTTGAGCTTGGCTTTTAAAATTATCGACTTTAAGCGTAAAAGTTTCGATTTCACGCTCTTGACCTTGCAGAGCTTGGTAACGATTAGCCTCACTCAATGGCACAAAACCTGTTAAATCAATACCATCTTGTAATTGAGATTGTGTGACTTCAGCACGCACTGACTGTTCATAGCTGGCAGGGCTTAAGCCTTGAGTTTCCAAAAGGCGTTGATAAGTGGTAGGGTCAAATTGACCATTCACTTGGAAGTTGGGTACTTTACGAATAGTGTCGCTGATTTCAGTATTACTAGCTCTAAAACCAAAGTCTTTAATAATTTGATCTAGTAGTACTTGGTTAATAGCGGCATCTAAAGCCATTGGTTTAATGAGTTCATCATTATTAGCTAGCTGTTGAGGGATACGTTGTTTAAGTTGATCTAATTGTGCTCTAACAGCTGGCTCTAATACTTCCTCACCATTAACAACTGCGACAACCCGCTTACCGCCCCCTTCAAAATATTGATTAATACCCCAAAGTGCGAAGGGTACTGTAATCATCCCGATGATTGCATATGCAATCCAGCCTTTTGCCTTATCATGAATTGTTTGTAGCATGGTTACACGTAGTCGTTATTAAGTTTAAGAATAGAATAGGTATAAAAAGATGCTAAGCATAGCAAAAACAAGCCTTAGGCTTAGCCCTATTTAGCTTAGGAGTGAATGATACATAAACTAGCAGATGAGGAAAAGAAGAGAATTAGTGGCGGAGTGGACGGGACTCGAACCCGCGACCCCCTGCGTGACAGGCAGGTATTCTAACCAACTGAACTACCACTCCGTGGTATGCAGAACCTATAATAATGTTTCTTTTGCAGCAAACTTAGTG
>JBDKGX010000016.1:0-38113 GCA_039797965.1 Pseudomonadota bacterium | reverse complement strand
CAGCAGCAATGAACTCACAAAAGCTAATCTGATTGTATCTGTGGTAGCACCTAAGACCATGAGTCTTGCAGGTGAGCGTATTATCTGGACTATTACGGCTTTGGATGGTGTGCGAAAAGGTAGAGTTTATAATTTACGCGGTTTAGAACAACGTGCTGAATTAGCTCAGGGGGCTTATAAAGTCGTATTGACCATCGATGGCTATCAGTCGAGTAAAACCATTCAAATCGAAGATAAGCGCCAACGCCAAGAACTATTTATAGCCGATGTGGGGCGCATAATAGCCAAAGCCAACGAATCGGTAGCCTGGTCTATTGAATCATTAGACGGTCGAGATACCTTGCATTTACCAGAAGGCAGTAGTTTAAATGTTATTGTTGCAACGGGTTTGTATAAAGTAGATGCAAGCTTAAAAGGTTTACACCGTGCGGAACGAGTACGAGTGACTAGTGGTAAACAGGTCGTCTCTAATCTCTTTCTACCCGCAGGTCGAGTGAATCTGATTGCTACACGGGGGAATGCTCCCCTTTTTAAACCTACTAAATGGAATATTTATCGGATTGAAAACGGTGAGCGTCGTGAAGTAGGGCAATATAATCGCCATATTCAAGCGGTTACCATGCCCCCCGGTCATTATGAGGCAGTGGCTAAATCGGAGGATATTATTCGCACCCGTGAGTTTTGGGTAGGCACAGGTGCGACTAATGATGTCCAAGTTTCAATGGATTAAGTCTGTTGAGACGCCAAGGTACGTTTAGCTAATTTGCTATAATGCTCCGCCGAGTATTTTAAAAAAGCGCGTTCTTGTTCCGTTAAGAGACGGGCTTTTTGTACGGGATTGCCCTTCCACAAGTACCCTCCTTCGAGTACTTTGCCCGGAGGGACTAGGCTTCCCGCTCCAATCATCACCTCGTCTTCGATCACGACCTTGTCCATTACAATCGCACCCATGCCAATCAAGCAGCGATTACCAATGGTGCAACCATGTAAAACTACTCGGTGTCCGATAGTCACATCATCACCAATCGTTAAGCCAAAGCCTTCGATACGGCTAAAAGTACTACCGTGAGTCACATGTAAAATGGAGCCATCTTGAACATTAGTACGCTCACCAATGCTAATCACATTGATATCACCACGAATCACGGTCATTGGCCACACGGAGCTATCTGCCCCCAAAGTGACTTGACCGTTTACATAAGCATTGGGTGCAATATAAGCACTGGGGTGAATGGTGGGAATATGGTTTTCAAAACGTTCTACTGTCATGGAAAAGCCTTTTAATCACATAAAGAGTAAAAGGCTTTTAGCATGGAGTACTGGAAGATTAAAGAGAGAGTTTAATCGCTTGCTTTAGTGAACACGTTGCTCAACTAAGTCTCCAGGCGGTAATTGCAAATAAAAGCCGTGGTCTTCCAAGTGACGCATCACCTCAGCACTATTACCATGAGCCAAGTTTTTCTCAGAATTAAGATCAAACTCAAAGGAAAAATGGGCAGTGCCAAATAACCGCATAAGAGCTTCGGGTACTTTACTAAAATCATCACGATTAGCGAGAAATAAGTAAGCCCCTTTTTTACGTTGACTGCGATAAATATAGCACTGCATTCCCATTATCCTTAGTTTTTAAGTACTTCAATAACTTGAATATATTTGGTTTCGATTTCTTGTGGTGCAACTGCACCATTTAAGTTTTGCTCAATGCGTAAGGTTTTATCAGTGACGCCCAATAAACGCCCTTCTACCCGTTTTTGATCTTTACGCAAAATACGTACTGATTGCCCAACATATTGATTCGCACCACCGAGTTCAATCGGTTGAAACGTCATTTGATACAGTGCTGAACTAGGAAGTTCATGTTGAGCACTGGCTCCCGTGGGGGTGATTACGGTTGTTGCCTGATTAGTATTAGTACTTTGTGATTCGGTAGGCGGTGTGATAGGTGCGACCGGAAGTGACATATTCACGGTTTGAGTCACTGTTTGTGGAGGCTCTTGATCCGCTCTGGGTGTAGTCGATCTAGGTAAAGAATTATCAGCAGGTGCCCACCAATGACTTCCCAACAGCTTTTGTAAGTGTTGACCTGCTTGACTATTAGCACCACCAATCCATGCACCTAGCGTCAATATTAACCCTACTAATCCCGTAAAAAACCAGCCCTTTGTGCGATGCCATACTGTCGGTAGAATTAATAAATTCACCACTGGAATCATGGCAACGACTCCAGTAACAAAGTGATGGCGAAATCCAGCAATGGTGATCATAAGCCACGCTAACACCATGAGTAACACTCCTAGTGCTAAGGCAATCAACAATGCATATTCCATGGACATAACCCTCTTGTTATCGTTTTAATCTTCCAAATAAGTGTAATCAGTGAGACTGGCCTCGATTTCGCGCTGTAAGGCTTTGAGTTGCTCAACATCATGCACCGTTGCGGCTAATTTTTTACGACATTGTGCCAGCAAATCCTTTGGCTCAAAATGAACCACACGTAATAATTCATCGATTGAATCACCACTTTCAGGTTCTTGTAGACGATATTCGCCATTATTTAATAATTCTACGTTGATCGAGTCCGTATCGCCGAATAAATTATGCAAATCCCCTAAAATTTCTTGATACGCCCCCACCATGAAAATCCCTAGTAAATAAGGCTCCGTATCTGATAATTCATGCACTGCCAAAGTACTAGTTAATTGCCCATTTTCCACATAAGTGTGTACCGCACCATCTGAATCACAAGTCAAATCTTGCAATATTGCCCGCCGAGTAGGCTGCTCACTCAAACGATGGAGCGGCATAATCGGGAAAATTTGTTTAATCGCCCATGCATCAGGCATGGATTGGAATAATGAGAAATTACAGAAGTACTTATTAGCCAGTTTTTCTTGTAAAGCACTATAAATCGAACTGGATAGCGCAGTACTTAAAGTAGGTTTATGTAAAAGTGCTAGACCAATCGCTCGATAAGTATCTTCCGCTTGAGCACGTTGCTTGAGAGGAATAACGCCACGGGCGTACAAGGCGTGTACTTCGCTAATCAAAAACTCAGCATCATGATAAATTTCCGAAGGAGGAGTCTGCTCTAGTCGTTGATGTAAACGATATAGATTATGTAAAACTTGGGGCGCATCCTCTTTAGGTTCCAGTACTTGAGGCAGTACCTCCGGCTGTGCGGGATCGGTGTCAATTACATTCGTAATTAATACGGCGTGATGCGCTGTCATCGCTCGTCCGGCTTCCGTTAAAAACTCGGGTAGGGGTAAATCGTATTCCACACACACACTATGCACACTACGTACTATAGTATTAGCGTATTCCTGTACGGTGTAATTAATCGAACAATCACTGCGTGAGCGTGAGCCTTCATAATCCACACCTAAACCACCGCCAACATCGACAACGCGAATGTGCGCCCCTAAACGATTTAATTCGGCAAAATAATGGCTAGCTTCCAACATGCCGCTTTGAATATCACGGATATTGGCAATTTGTGATCCCATGTGGAAATGCAGTAACTGTAGACAATCGAGCTTATTAGCTTGTTTTAGGGTCTCGATCATGGTTAAGGCTTGAGCCGCGGATAAACCAAATTTAGATTTTTCGCCGCCCGTGTTTTGCCATTTACCTTTGCCTAAGGAGTATAAACGCACCCGAATCCCAAACAGGGGCTCAATCCCTAATTTAGCGGATTCTTCTAAGGTTTCAGTCAGTTCAGAAGGCTTTTCGACGACGATAAAAATACTATGTCCCATTTGTCGTCCGATCAAGGCTAGGCGTAAGTACTCACGGTCTTTATAGCCATTACAAATAATCGTACTACCTGTTGGTGCACTGCCCAGCACCGCCACCAGTTCTGGCTTACTGCCCGCTTCTAAACCGACTTGATCACCACCGCCCGCTAAAATGTGTTGAATCACACTTTTTTGCTGATTGACTTTAATGGGGTAAATCGCGGTATAGCGACTTGTTTGCCCTGTCGCGCTGATAGCTTGATTGAATGCTTTTTGGAGACGCTGAACACGATCATGCACAATATCGGTAAAGCGAATGAGTAGAGGCCAGCGCAAGCCATCACTTTTTAGTTGAGTAGCCAGTTTAAATACATCCACACAACGTTCTGGCTCATTAGGGAGTTGCATCATGACATGACCAGACTCATTAATATCAAAATAGCCATTACCCCAGTGTTGAATACCATACAAGCGCCGTGCGGCGTCTAGATTCCATGTTGTCATTATGTTGGTCTGCCGATGCCAAAGATAGCCGCAAGAATAACGGCATTCTGCAAGGCTGAGAAGTATTTATGGCATCATAAGGTTTTAGAGTACTTTAGGAGCAAGGGATGACAGCTAACGCGGATTGGTATTTTGAGTCTTCGACCGAGTGGGGAACAGGGTTTGCTTTGGAGCTCAGCGATAAACGTAAAGTGCATGAAGAGCAAACCCCTTACCAACTTTTAGCCGTTTATGAAACCAAGACTTTCGGCTATATGATGACGCTAGATAACATTTTAATGCTGACCAGTCGTGATAATTTTGTTTACCACGAAATGTTGGCTCATCCCGTCCTTTATAGCCATCCTCATCCTAAGCGGGTATGCATTATTGGTGGGGGTGATTGCGGTACGTTAAACGAAGTACTCAAACATCCTGAGGTAGAGTCTGTAATTCAAATCGATATTGACGAGCGTGTAACACGGGTAAGTGAGCAGTACTTTCCTGAGTTGTGTGTTAATAATCACGACCCCCGTGCCACGTTAGCCTTTGAAGATGGGATTAAATGGATGCAGGAAGCTCCAGCAGGCTCTTTAGATGTCATTATTGTGGATAGTACTGACCCAATAGGACCTGGAGCCGTATTGTATAGCCAAGAGTTTTTCCAAAGTTGTTGGCGGGCTTTAGGGGAGCAGGGTTTATTAGCTCAGCAAAGCGAGTCACCTTTGATTCACCTCGAAAAATTGATAGTACCTTTGCATAAAACCATGCGCTCAGCGGGTTTTGCAGCGATTCAATTACACCATTATCCTCAGGTTACTTACCCTTCAGGATGGTGGAGTACTACTATAGCCAGTAAGCAAGGTGTTGTGCCTGCTGCTCGTAGTAATCCAGAGTCTTTGAGTCAAAGTACTCGTTATTACAGTGCAGCCCTACATAATGCCAGTGCGATCTTACCTCCTTTTTTACAAGCAGCATTAGCCTCATAGGTGATGTATGTTCCGAATTTTTAAAAAAGCTGAAATGCCCACTCCTGAAACGGCGCTAGCGGGGCGTAGTACGTCTATGCCTATTAGTAATCAGCATTATGTCAATGGTCATCCTTTAAAGCCCCCTTTTCCTAATAACCTGCAACAAGCTGTATTTGGAATGGGTTGTTTTTGGGGAGTTGAACGTAAGTTTTGGCAACAACAAGGCGTTTATACCACGGCGGTAGGCTATGCAGGCGGCTACACCCCTAATCCTACTTATGAAGAGGTTTGTAGTGGTTTGACGGGACATAATGAAGTGGTACGGGTGGTATTTGATCCT
Source organism: Pseudomonadota bacterium (assembly GCA_039797965.1). Taxonomy (GTDB): domain Bacteria; phylum Pseudomonadota; class Gammaproteobacteria; order Thiotrichales; family Thiotrichaceae; genus Thiofilum. The sequence goes on along the minus strand of JBDKGX010000016.1, from coordinate 32,582 downwards.
ACTGTGATGGAGTACTCTACTTTATTAAAAATCTTTTGGGAGTCACATGATCCCACACAGGGTATGCGCCAAGGCAATGATGTAGGTACTCAATATCGCTCAGGTATTTATGTCTATTCACCTGAGCAACGAGCCGAAGCTGAAGCTAGTCTTGAGGCTTATCAAGCCGCTTTAAGCAAAGCAGGTTTTGATAAAATCACGACTGAAATTGTGGATGCACCCGAGTTTTATTATGCCGAAGAGTATCATCAGCAGTACTTGGCCAAAAATCCTAATGGTTATTGTGGCTTACGGGGTACAGGCGTGAGTTGTGTAAATTAAGGGGTTTTGCTCTTTAGAGCTAGCCTTAATTTACGCTACAATAGCGCGATGGACATATCCCCAATCATTAACGATCTTAATAAACCCCAACGTGAAGCGGTGGGGTTGCCGCCTAAATCGGCTTTAGTACTGGCAGGTGCTGGAAGCGGTAAAACACGTGTATTGGTACATCGGATTGCATGGCTTATTGAAGTCGAGCAAGTCTCCCCTTTTAGCATTTTAGCCGTGACGTTTACGAACAAAGCGGCTGCCGAAATGCGTGGGCGAATTCAAAACCTACTCGGTGTCCCTATTGGGGGCGCTTGGGTGGGGACATTTCACGGGCTTGCCCATCGCTTATTACGTATGCATTGGCGTGAAGCCAAATTGCCACAAACCTTTCAAATCCTCGACTCTGAAGATCAGATACGGATGATTAAGCGAGTACTTAAAGCCTTAGAGCTGGACGAGGCATTGTGGCAACCACGCCAAGTGGCGTACTTTATTAATAACGCTAAAGATGCTGGTTCGCGCCCCCAACATATCGAAGATAAGGGTGATTTTTCTATTACCCAAATGACACGCATTTATACCGCTTACGAAGAAGCCTGTAATCGTAATGGCGTAGTGGATTTTGCTGAGTTATTGCTACGTTCATTAGAACTACTGCGCGACAATGCGGATTTGCAAGCCCATTATCGTGCTCGTTTTAGACATATTCTGGTAGACGAATTTCAAGATACGAATGCTTTGCAGTATGCATGGTTACGCTTGCTGGCTGGGGAAACGAACCCTGTATTTGCGGTGGGTGATGATGATCAATCTATTTATGGTTGGCGTGGAGCGAAGATTGAAAATATTCGTAATTTCACCCGCGACTTTAAAGATTGTGAAGTGATTCGCCTTGAACAAAACTATCGTTCCACGGGAAACATTTTGCAGGCTGCCAATACGCTGATTAGCCATAATCGGGGGCGGATGGGGAAAAACCTGTGGACGGATGGTGTTGAGGGTGAACGACTGTACCTGTACGCTGCTTACAATGAAGGGGATGAGGCGCGTTATGTCGCGGCACAAATCGAGCAATGGCTAACCAAGGGCGGTACACGTTCTGAAATCGCAGTACTTTACCGTTCTAATGCCCAGTCGCGGGTGTTTGAAAGTACTTTCAATGAGCGTCGTATTCCGTATCGGGTTTATGGTGGTTTGCGCTTTTTTGAGCGAGCTGAGATTAAAGACGCATTAGCCTATTTACGCTTAACGGCGAATCGTTTAGATGATGCGTCCTTTGAGCGCATTGTGAATCAACCCCCGCGAGGCATTGGTGAGCGCACTATTGATGTATTACGAGTCCACGCTCGTAGTACCCGTAAATCCCTTTGGCAAGCAGCCAGTGAAGCTGAGCAATTAGGTGAGTTAAATCCACGGGCAGTGGGCGCAATTAATCGTTTTCTACAACTCATTGAGTTAATGGCGACAGACACTAGACCTCTGCCTTTAGCAGAGCAAGTTGAAACAGTTATTGAGTTAGCCGCTTTAAAAGAGCACTTTAAAACGAAAGAACCTGGCGAAGCAGGGCAAGCTCGTGTTGATAACTTAGATGAGTTGGTAACAGCCGCACACAGCTACAATTACATTCGCCAAGAAGATATGCCAGAGATGGAGCCTTTAGCAGCATTTCTAGCACATGCCACCTTAGAGGCAGGCGAAGGTCAAGGCGAGGTCGGCGAAGACTGCGTGCAAATGATGACGCTACACTCAGCTAAGGGTTTAGAGTTTCCATTAGTATTTTTGTGCGGTTTAGAAGAAGGTTTGTTCCCTCATCAAATGTCAGCTGATGATCCAGCACGGATGGAGGAAGAGCGGCGACTCTGTTATGTGGGTATTACCCGTGCGGAGCGATTACTAGTTTTGACTTATGCTGAGCAGCGTTTATTACATGGTTCTACCCGTTTTAATCCAGTATCACGTTTTGTCCGCGAATTACCGGAAGGTTTAATTCATGAAGTACGCCCCAAAGTAAAAACGTACTCTGGCGCGTATCGGGCGCCTCCAGCAAAATCTATCTTACCCCAAGCTCAAGCGGACGGTTATCGCGTAGGTCAGCGCGTGCGTCATGCTAAATTTGGTGAGGGTGTCATTACCAATGCGGAAGGTTCAGGGCAATCCGCTCGTGTGCAAGTAGCGTTCCGTAGTACAGGTAGTAAATGGCTAGTGTTGGGCTATGCCAATCTTGAGATTATTTAATTTAGAGGAATTGGGATGAAAGCGATTGTTCTGAGCGCTATTTGCTCATTAGGTTTATTATTATCCGGTTGTGGTACTGAGCCTGCTAAAACTACCACGGTAGAAACGACGACGGTTACTACTGTATCTACGGTTAAAGCCACCCCCAAAGTACCCACATCTAAAGGGGCTATGTGTCCTGATGATTTACAACGTTGTTCCGATGGTACAGCCGTGAGTCGTAATCCTGATAATGGTTGCCAATTTGATGCTTGCCCTTCGGGTAAAGCCATGTAATCTAGTACTTTAACTAAAGTACTTAGATATAAATGCCTTTCTGAACTTTCAGTAAGGCATTCATAATACTGGTTGCAAACATACTTCCTCCCCAACGCCCTTCGATCAAGATATATTCCAGCTCCAAGTCATGATACAAATCCATCAATACTTGTTTGGCCTCGCTGGTATGTAAAAACCCTGCCGGAGTTGCCACAATCAACGCTGGCTTTGCTGCATTTTCGTACTTAATCATTTCTAATAAACGAAATAGTGCAGTACTCGATTCGCCTAATAAACAAATAGCCCCTTTCAAGTACTTGCGCCAATACTCTACTGACGTCATAGAGCGTGTTTGTTTATTAGCTTTGGCTTGAGAAATCACCACCGCTTTATTAATAAAACTGAGAGGCTCTTGATACAGTAAATCGTTTTGTAGCCCTGTCGTTACTGTATCAAAATCGTATAAAATGGGGGCATAGTTACGAATGGCTCGTTTAGCCGTTTCTAAGGCCTGTGGGCTAAAGCGTACACGTTCAGCGATACCAGGTTCACCACATGCTCGAATCAAAGGTAAAACGACTTGTTGTTGTTCATGGGTAAATTGATCTAGCGGTACTAGTTCGCGAATTTTGGTGTACGTCTCGATTTCAATGCGTTCGGGATCACGTTGGTAGTGAAACATGATTAAAGTACTCGGCATTATTCCACAGTAAAATCAAAATAATGCTCAGGATAGGGTTCGTTGTTTAATGTAAAGTGCCACCATTCTAACTCAAAACCATGAAACCCATGTTGCAGCATTATTGACCGTAACAGTAAACGATTAGTACGTTGTGTGAGAGTCAAATGTGGATAATCTGGAGCAGCAGGCAGACCAAAAAAATCAAACTCAGTCCCCATATCTAACTCTTGCCACCCCTGTTCGGTTTGAGTAGCTAGGGTTAAATCCACCGTACTACCCCGCATATGACTAGAACGTGTCGCTAAATAACCCAGCTCAAATAATTGTCGTTTGGTCATATTCGGATAAAAGCGGGTTTGAAGTACTTCATTCTCAGGTTCATACGACCAATGAATAAAATGCTGCACAGCCCTTTGGGGGCGATAAGCATCAAAAATATAAAGCGATAACCCCCAAGGTTGAATCGCTTGCTGTACTCGTACTAGTGCTTCAGCCGCTTGACGAGTGAGCCATGCGTGATTAGCGTTGTAGCCATTTACAATAGTTCCGGTGAAATTATTAGTGGTGCTATAGCGTAAATCTTGCAAAATCGTTGCATCATAAGCGCTTAGCTTCACAAAATCGGCAGGGCGTTGAGTGTGATTGATCATAATAAGTGCGTCGTGGCTAGTGTTTGAAGGCAGCTAAAGCGCCATCAGGACGAATGAGGTTTTGAATAGCGGAATAAGGAAGGGTAATTTCAGTAGGCCCTACGGCATAGGGCGCTATTTCGTAGCTATTAAAGTAAAAGACCAACCCCTCTTGCGTAATGCCGCGATTGTCAGTTAATTCAAATTTGCCATTTTTAAACTCAAACCCCGCTTGTTCTAAGGTTTGATTAGCAGGGATATTACGGTTTTCACGAAAGTACTTTTCACCAATCACATTGAGTTCGGTTTCATAGCCTGCATTGAGTACTTCACTTAATTGTATGGGTTTACCTGTTTGACGATTGAAGGTGTAATAACTTTGTCCCATTGCAGGATGTGCCTCGCCCATATAATTCATTTCACTGAATTTCAGCGTGAGTAGTTGCTCATTCGCAAAGAGTACTTCCATCGTACGCTCTAACGCCCAAGCACCAACGGGGTCAGGTTGTTGTTGATAATCTTTAATAAAAAACTGGGCAAGCTCTTCCGCCGTTTTAGGTCGTTGACCCTCATCCGATTCGTAGTTGAGTACTTCTTCTGTAATAAAGCGATTAATGGTTTGGCTAGTAGCACTTTGATCATCTAATTGTGGATAAAGTACTTTGACACTCGCACACAGAGCCGTTTCATCAGCATTCCATTCAGAGGTAGGGCAAGCTTTGCCGCCCTGTTTTTGATAAGAAATAGTTTTATAAGGTAAGTGAGACGCAGTGGCTGATTGAGTGTTATCACAACCTGTTAATAGCCCTATATTGAGCAGCCCAGCCCATAAGGTTACTCTTGCTAAACGCCGCATAGTTGTTCAAAGCCCACCGTTATTAATCATTGTGGTTAACAGCATACCGGATTTAGGCTCAAAAATCTGCTAAAGCCCCTGTCTCACTGACTGTCAAAATACTTTAGGGGGCTAAGCGATTGGCAACCCATTGACCTTCAACTAGCTTGTATTCGAAGCGGTCATGGAGGCGACTGGGGCGACCCTGCCAAAACTCAAAAGTATCCGGCACAATTCTAAAGCCACCCCAAAAGTCGGGCAGTGGAATAGAGCCTTCCTTAAATTTACGCTTCATTTCATCCAGCTTAATTTCCAATAAAGAGCGTGACGTGATGATGCTACTTTGCTGCGATACCCACGCGCCCAATTGGCTGCCGCGTGGACGGCTGGTGAAGTACTTTAGAGACTCAAGGGTTGAAACCTTTTCAGCTCGCCCCGTAATTTCCACTTGACGCTCTAATTCTTTCCAGAAAAACAATAAAACGACTTGAGGATTTTGAGCAATGTCTTGAGCTTTTTGACTGTGATAATTGGTGTAAAACACAAAGCCTTGCTCATCAAAGGCTTTTAATAAGACGGTGCGCAAAGAAGGGCGCCCAGAATTTGAAACAGTGGCTATTTGCATGGCATTAGGTTCAAGTACTTGCCCTGAAGTTGCTTCTTGAAACCATGTTTCAAATTGTTTGAAGGGATTTTTATCGAGTTGGTCAACATCCAGACCCTTTTTAGTGTATTCCTGCCGTAGTTGCCCCAAGTCCATGATGAGTTCTCATTGCTGTAAAAACTAAAGTTTAATTAATTTTAGTGGGCAGGAGTACAAAAGAAAAAAGCCAGATCAAAACAATCTGGCTAAAAGGGCACAAAGGAAGGGCTAGAACCTCTGTGCCAATTAGAGCCCTTACGGACTCTAGGGGCTAACAAACAAGGGTAATTCGGCTTAAAACTCTATAATCCATAGTGTGAAGCAATGTAGCTTTGCTCAGCTTCACTTAAACGTTCGTACTTAACCTTAGCCGGAGGCGTGGCATTGCGCGGTGCTGTACCTCGATTAGCAGGCTTATTTGAACTCAAACTTACTGGGAATAAGTTTGATTCTTTAGGGACTGGCATGTTGTAAACGCTATAAGCGTGTTGTTGCCAATCCTGATAAATTTCATTGTCTTGTACAGTGGAGCAGCTTGTTAATCCGACACTGATTAACACAGCGAGTACGCAGTTTATTATTCTTTTCATGGCGTCTTGCTTGGGGTTGTTTACTGCATGGGGGTATATTTGCAAAGTTTATGGGGGCATGCAGCTTTATTCGGATAAATGGGATGATGATGCGATAGTTGGATTAGTTTTAGTAATGGGCGGATGAGTTTTTGGCTAATTGATGTTGGTCGAGTGCCCAACTAATATGCTCACGTACTAATGCGCTGGTAGTACTTTCATAAACACGCTGCAAAGCTTGCAGGACTGCGGGTTGAGTGGGGGCATTGCCTAGCGCTATTGCAATATTGCGCTGCCACCTCTCATGACCTATTCGGCGTATAGCAGAGCCTTCTAAGTGACGATTAAAGTCAGCTTCTGACCATGCGAATAAATCGATTAAGGTACGTTGGTCAAGTTGATGGCGAATAGCAAAATCAGCCTCCGGCGAAGTACTGGCAAACCGATTCCAAGGGCACACTAATTGGCAATCATCACAACCATAAATGCGATTACCTATCAGGGAGCGAAATTCGAGGGGAATACTGCCCTCATGTTCAATTGTTAAATAGGAAATACAGCGCCGAGCATCCAACATATAAGGCGCAATAATCGCTTGAGTAGGGCAAATATCTAGACAAGCCGTACATTTGCCGCAATGATCAGAGACCAGTTCTGAGGGTTTAAGAGGTAAATCGATGTAAATCTCCCCTAAGAAAAACCATGATCCCCCTTCTCGACTTAAAACATTAGTATGTTTACCCATCCAGCCTAATCCCGCTTTTAGTGCAATGGGTTTTTCCATCACTGGGGCGCTGTCCACAAAAACGCGATAACCAAACTCACCCACCCACTCTTTAATCCCTTGAGCTAGTTTTTCCAGACGTTGTTTGAGTACTTTGTGGTAATCGCGACCCAATGCATAACGTGAAATATAAGCAAGATTAGGATGATTGAGGACATCAATGGGATTCGCACCTTGAGGCGGTAAATAATCCATTCTGACGCTGATGATGCTTAACGTACTAGGTACTAATTCTGCGGGGCGAGTACGTTTAGTGCCGTGTTTACTCATCCAGCTCATATCACCTTGATAATGATGACTAAGCCATTCTATTAAACGCTTTTCGGTCAGGTTTAACGCAAGATCACTAAAGCCTACAGCGCTAAATCCTAGTTGCTTTCCAAGCTGTTCGATTCTAGTGTTAAGATCGGACGGGATTGAGTGTCGAGAATTCAACATGTTAGAAATGACCGAAAAGGTTTATAACGCTGCACAAATTCGTGCCTTGGAGCAGGCAGCCTTTGATCAAAATATTACAGCATGGGAACTTATGCAATGGGCTGGACGGGCGACCTTTGACCATATCAGCAAACAATGGCCTACGAGTCAATCACTGTGTGTGCTGTGTGGTGCAGGAAATAATGCCGGAGATGGTTATATTGTTGCGGCTTTAGCACAAGCATGGGGGTGGCGAGTTGAGGTAGTCGCATTCCGTGAAGGTGAGCAACTACCCGAACCCGCTCGTACTGCCTATCAAACCTTTAAAGAGGCGGGAGGTATTATTCATGCAGGGGTGACCAAACTGCCTGCGGCGGATATTTATGTTGATGCCTTATTCGGTATTGGTTTAAGTCGAGCCGTTGAGGGGCATTATAAGAAAGCCATTCTAGCCTTAAATGCCTTAGCTAAACCTGTGGTAGCAATCGATATTCCCTCTGGCTTAAATGCCGATACAGGATGCGTAATGGGTGTGGCGGTTTGTGCTGATTTTACTGTGACCTATATAGGTTTAAAGCAAGGACTGTTAACCGGACAAGCCGCTGATTATGTGGGGCATATTGTTTGTAATAGTTTAAAACTACCTGCCAAAGTACTTAAAACGATTAAACAGCCTGTCGGTTATTTATTAAATTCCTCGCAATTAACCGAAGTACTACCCAAACGCCCTCGTAATGCTCATAAAGGCTTATCTGGGCATACTTTAGTGGTAGGGGGAGCACCCAGTATGGCGGGTGCCGTGCGATTAGCAGGTGAAGCCGCATTGCGTACGGGTAGCGGATTAGTTACGGTTGCAACTCATCCCATTCATGCGATGGCGTTAAATAGTACTCGTCCTGAGCTGATGGTGGGCGCTGTTGATAATCTAGAGCAATTAATTCCCTATGTAGAACGAGCTTCTGTGGTAGCCATTGGCCCAGGTCTTGGACAAAGTACTTGGAGTAAAAGTCTCTGGGGTATTCTAAAACAGGGTACTTTGCCCTTAGTGGTGGATGCCGATGCCTTAAATCTATTGGCGAAAATACCTTTTAAGCGGGCTGATTGGGTATTAACGCCCCACTCAGGCGAGGCAGGACGGTTATTGGGTAGCGATGCTCAAACCGTAGAACAAGATCGCATTGCAGCCATTTATGCTTTGAAAGAGCAATATGGGGGCACGGTAGTTTTAAAAGGCGCGGGTACTTTGATTTTAGGTGATGAAGGTTTAGTGTTTTGTACCGCTGGTAATCCGGGGATGGCAAGTGGTGGGATGGGTGATGTACTAACAGGGATCATTGCCGCTTTAATGGCACAACGTTTTAGCCCAGAGTCAGCCGCCCGTATTGGAGTATTAGCCCACGCTATTGCAGGCGATATTGCTGCACAACAAGGTGAACGTGGCTTATTAGCCAGTGATTTAATTGCACAATTGCGAGTTGTAGTCAATCCATGAGTACTTTCCAAACAGAACTGTTTACGCCTCACAATGAAGTAGAAATGGAGGCTTTGGGGGCGTTACTAGCCCAGCGCTGTAAAAGGGGTTTAGTGACTTTACAAGGTGATTTAGGGGCAGGTAAAACCACTTTAGTACGGGGATGGTTGCGAGCTTTAGGTCATCAGGGAGTGGTAAAAAGCCCTACCTATACATTAGTCGAGTCTTACGATTTAAACGGTCAAGAGATTTACCATTTTGATTTATATCGTTTGACCGACCCTGAGGAGTTGGAGTACATGGGAATCCGTGACTACTTAAGTCAAAAAGCTTTGTGCTTAGTGGAGTGGCCAGAACGTGCGACAGGCATCTTACCGACTCCAAACCTCACTGTGTCTGTATATTATGCAAATTTAGGCAGGGAGGTTAAAGTTAATACTTTTAATAAAAACAAATATTTGTAGAGGAAATGTAAAAAATTACTTGAAAAAGCTTCATAGTTATTTAAGATTTATAAATATTAATCGAATAATCTTTGGGTATTTCGCCCTTTTTAATGCTTGCTGGTAACGGTCATGGATAGTAAACATCTAGCACGACGCAATTTTCTTCTTAAAGCAGGCGCTTTTGCGTGTGCATCTGGGGGATTATGGATTCCTTTTAGCAATGCGATTGCTAGTAATAAATTGACGGGGGCACGTCTGGCAGGGAATGCTGGGCAATTAAAGTTTTCCTTAGTACTGGATCAACCGGTAAAGTATAAAATTTTTACTTTGACTGAGCCTGATCGGGTCGTAATTGATCTACTGGATACTTCATTAGGGGGTAACCTTAAACAAGGCGAACACAATCGACCTCCTCTGAAAGGGATTCGCTATGCGATGCGTGATGAGGGGTTGCGTGTAGTACTGGATATGGTACAAGCCGTTGATTTTCAAAATGCATTAACCAAGTCAGATGGGGAGCATATATTTGAAGTCGTCCTGACCCCAAAAGGTAAACCACTAGCAGGTGCTACCAAACCCTCTACTCCCGTAGCTAGCAATAATAGTCCGGTAACTAAAGAGCCAAGTCGAGCGGGGCGTCCTTTTACAGTCGTGATTGATGCAGGGCATGGGGGGCGTGATCCCGGTGCGATAGGACGCGGTGGCACTATGGAAAAAGACATTGTGTTATCGGTGGCTCGTAAATTAAAGGCTCAAATTGAACGTACCTCGGACATGCGAGCGGTGATGACTCGTGACTCTGATGAGCTAGTACCCTTACGTCGTCGCTTAGAAATCGCTCATGAAAAGAAAGGTGACATTTTCGTTTCTATTCATGCCGATGCTAGCAATAATACTCGTCTAGATGGCTCATCCGTTTATATTTTATCGCAATCAGGTGCCTCGAGTGAGGCGGCACATATGCTGGCAGAGAGTGAAAACTCTTATGATATAAAATTTGGTGGCGTGAGCTTATCGGACACTAATGAACGTATTGCCTCAGTACTACTGGATTTGAGTCAGCACAATACCATTAACCAGAGTCTAGTCTTTGCTAAAGGTGTGTTGAATGAGCTGGCTAAAGTCAGTGCGCCCTTACGCGCTAAGGTGGAGAGTGCGGGCTTTATGGTATTAAAATCACCTGATATTCCCTCGCTCTTAGTAGAGACTGCTTTCATTAGCAATCCTTACGAGGAAAAGCGCTTGCGTACTATTCAATATCAGCAACAACTAGCGGATGCCTTGTTCCGTGGGGTGCGTCGTTATCAAATGGTACAAGCCGAGCAGTTACAAGCCCAAAATCAGGTTTAATCAGTCTGATGTCTAATAGCAGATTAAAATCTGCTATCGTTAAAAGCCTAAAGTATTCACCTAGTACTTTAGGCTTTTAAGTACTTGATCTAGCAAATACTCCCATTAAATATCCTCTATTTATCAATAGCTTGATAAATATCAATTCCGCATGTTTTTTACTTAAAGCCTTGCAATTCCCTTGCAGATACCGCATTTATATAGCCTGCATTGGCTTTGGGACTTAAAAAGGTGGGTTTAGGTATGAGTATTGTTGAATTTGATGCTGCGTTGATTCGTCGTTATGACAAAGCAGGCCCGCGTTATACCTCCTATCCTACTGCGGTGGCGTTTAAATCGTTTACTTCAGACGAGTATCAAGCTCAAGCCACCCAAAGTAATCAAAGTACTCAACCCCTTCCGCTGTCACTGTATTTTCATATCCCATTTTGCGACACGATTTGTTTTTATTGTGCCTGTAATAAAATTGCGACTAAAGATCGTTCCCTTTCCGATAAGTACTTAAAGTACTTGTATCTTGAAATCGAAATGCAAGCGGCTTTATATGACCAGTCCCGTGTCGTGGAGCAATTACATTGGGGGGGTGGCACACCGACCTTTTTAAATCATGCTGAAATGCGAGCGCTAATGGCAAAAACCCGTGAGCATTTTAAGCTATTGACGACCGACGACGGTGATTACTCTATCGAGATTGACCCGCGTTCCGTTACAGTGGAAACCATCCATGTTTTACGTGAAACAGGCTTTAATCGCTTTAGTTTAGGCGTGCAAGATGTCGATGAAAAAGTCCAAAAAGCCGTCAATCGTATTCAGCCGATTGAACAAACGTGCAGCGTGATTGAGGCGTGCCGTGCGGTGGGGGCTAAGTCGATTAGTGTCGATTTGATTTATGGTTTGCCGTTTCAAACCGTAGAAGGTTTTCAAAGTACTTTAGACACGATTATTGAGTTAGCGCCGGATCGGATTTCAGTGTTTAACTATGCCCATATGCCGCATTTGTTTAAGCCACAGCGCCGGATTAATGAAGCGGACTTGCCCTCGGCAGAGACTAAATTACAGATTATGAAACTAGCGGTCGAGCATCTGACGCAAGCGGGTTACGAGTATATTGGCATGGATCACTTCGCCAAGCCTAATGATGAGTTAGCGCAAGCTCAAGCGAATGGGACATTGCACCGCAATTTCCAAGGCTATACCACCCATGCCGATTGTGATTTGGTAGCGATGGGTGTGAGTTCGATTAGTAGTGTGGCGAATAGTTACAGTCAGAATGCTAAGACGTTAGACGAGTACTATGCTGCGATTGATGCCGGACAGTTTCCCGTGATTAAAGGTTTAGTCATGACGGAAGATGATGTGATTCGTCGTCATATTATTCAAGAATTAACTTGCCAATTCGCACTGGGTTTTACTGAGGTTGAGCGTTTATTTAATCTCAACTTTGCTGAGTACTTTGCTCAAGAGCTGGCGGATTTACAGCCGATGGCTGAGGATGAATTGTTAGCTTTGAGTACTTCAGGAATTACAGTTACCCCTCGCGGACGCTTTTTGATTCGCAATATTTGCATGGTGTTTGATTTAGGGCTACGTAATCCTAGTGCACCACAACGGTTTTCGCGGGTGATTTGAAATATCAGTCTGTGTGTCATGCAGACACCTAGATTTAACCCTAAAAGCAGCTGGTACTACACTACACTACACTGCCTTTAGGTGTCTGTTACTTTTAAATAGTAGAGGTTTAACGCGGTTGTGGTGTGATTACAATAGGATTTTTAGCAGGACGAGTACTAACTAAATATTTTTGCTCAACGTAGCCTCGCTTGCCGTGGAAATCGATTTTACACCAGCCTCTAGCACAATTATCCAGTCCTACTAGATTCTCAGCTTCCAAAGGTAGGCGTGAAACAATAGGGCTATTGAGTTGTGGTTGTGCCTGAATAGGTAAAGGAACAGGGTAACCATGTGCAGAGTAATAATGTTTTTGTGGGTCTGCCATTAAGTAAGAACACATCGACCAACCCACGTTATTTTGATATCTAACCTTGCACCAGCCGGTTGTAGTTTTTCCCAGATTACGTAGCCCCGAGCCATTGAAAGGGATTTTTTTTAAAATCGGGCCATATTCAGAGGGTGTTGAGCGTAAATTTAGGGTATCCCACCCCGCTACACCAACCACAGCATAAAAATCAGGCGCTGCTGCATGGGTTGTAGTAGAGCTTAAAATAATAGTGGCTAATAGCATGCTAAAACGAAACTTCATAGGATCTTCCTTATTAATTATTGAGTATTTAATGTAAATTAATGCCCTTACTCATTTAGTTGTAGACTAAGTTTTTAAAGTAGACTGAATAGCCCTAGGTTTTTTATGGTGTCAATGCCTAAACAGTTTATGCTAAGAAGGTTATATGCTATTTGGTTTTAGCCACTTTTATCCATCTGCGTTAAGATACCCTCATTTTCGATAGCCCGATTTTGAGTATCCGATCATGAGTCAACCTGATATTGCAGCGGTTAAAAACTACTTACTCGCCTTGCAAGATGATATTTGTGCCCAACTCGCCGCCGAAGATGGCAAAGCCCCATTCCAAGAAGATGCATGGGATCGCCCCGCAGGTGGCGGCGGACGTACCCGCGTGATTACCAATGGTGCTGTAATCGAACAAGGTGGGGTCAATTTCTCCCACGTTTTTGGCACCCAACTTCCTGCCTCCGCGACAGCACACCGCCCTGAACTGGCAGGTCGCAGTTTCCAAGCGATGGGGGTATCACTGGTTATTCACCCTAATAATCCGTTTGTACCCACTTCACACGCCAATGTGCGCTTTTTCATGGCTGAAAAAGAGGGGGCTGATCCGGTATGGTGGTTTGGGGGTGGGTTTGATTTAACGCCTTACTATGGCAATGAGGACGATTGCCGCGAATGGCATCAAACCGCCAAAACTGCCTGTGATCCCTTTGGTGCTGACGTATATCCGCGTTTTAAAAAATGGTGTGATGAGTACTTTTATTTAAAACATCGCCAAGAGGCACGTGGGGTGGGTGGTTTATTTTTTGATGATCTCAATGAGTGGGACTTTGAGACCTCTTTTGCATTTATGCGTAGCGTGGGTGATCACTACATTAAAGCCTATCGCCCGATTGTAAACCGCCGCAAAGACACCCCTTACAACGATGAACATCGTGACTTCCAACTCTATCGTCGTGGACGTTATGTGGAGTTTAATCTGGTTTATGACCGTGGCACGATCTTTGGTTTGCAAACAGGAGGGCGTACTGAATCGATTTTAATGTCACTGCCACCCTTAGTAAAATGGCGCTATAACTGGCAACCTGAACCTAATAGCCCTGAGGCAAAATTGTATACTGACTTTTTGCCTCATCGTGATTGGTTAGCTTAAAACGCTAAAGTACTCGCTTAATATACTAGCTCCATGCTTACCTTTAGCGAGGTAAGCGTTGGCGCTCTGCTTCAATCCAGTCTTGCGCTTTTTGGGTTACTTCACTAGGACTTAAGCCGGTTGTCTCAATGAGAGAGCCAATACTGACCGTGACAACACCTGGGTATTTAATGAAACTGTGGCGAGGCCAATAAACACCTGTATTATGTGCAACGGGTACTACAGGTACTTGAGCATAAGTCGCTAGAATGCTGCCACCTGCTTTATAAGGTACATGTTCGGTAGCACCAATACGAGTACCCTCAGGAAAGATTACAATTGAAATGCCTGACTCCAAACGCTCTTTACCGATTTGTTTAATCTGTACTACCGAGGAGCGCCCATCTTTGCGATTGATAGCAATCGGTTTAGTGTGTACTAGCCCCCAACCAAAAAACGGCACCATCAATAGCTCACGTTTTAAAACCCATGTCATACGGCTAAAAAGCTGAGGAAAAATAATCGTTTCAAACGTAGATTGGTGATTAGATATGATGACTACAGGTTGCTGAGGTAAGTTTTCTTGACCGCGTACTTGATAAGTCAACCCACAAGTGAGTTTTAGCCACCACAGTACTACCGTGCCCCACGAACGGATAATGCCACGATTAGTGGCTTCGCTGAATAAAAATTGGATAGGTGACAATAAACTGTACAAAACAACACTTAGGGCAAAGCCTATCCAAAAAATAGCAGAACGTAGTACTAAGACCGCTTTGGTCATAGCGCACTCCAGAATGAATGACAGAAAAAGAGTAAGTATTATACTGAGTTGTAAGATTTAAAGGCATTGGCTACTAGTACTTTAGTAGCAAATAGTTAGATGACTTTATCTTCGTAGTAGATAGGAGGATTAACCTTTGGAGTGAAGCAAGTGGTAGGCACCTCCTCAGTCTCATGGTTTATTATATAGATAGTCTCTGAGTGTTCGGATGTAAATACTGGGTATTGTTTAGGTTTGCCTTTGTGTCGGTGAGGCATTTTTTTCTTTTGGCATGAGGTAGCGTTGGACGCAGTGGTAGTCGTATTAACAGAGGAATTACGTGAGTGGGGTGGGTCACACAGGGCAATAACCCATAACAACGTCATACCAATTGTGACGACCATAATGACTTTACTCATAACAAGTGACGTAAAGCTTTAGGAATAACAGGGCTAAGATTTTTGGCTAGGCGTTTTTGAGCCTCTAGTACAAAAGGATCTTCTTGATATTTATTAGGAAAATCAGCTGCATTATAAGCCCGCATTTGAATATGATGCATAATGCCTTCTACAAAGCCTTGTGCTTCACCATCAACTTGCCCTTTTTTTAAGCCTTTTTCGTAGCCGTCTTGCCATGCTGCATAAACCGTAGCAATAGTGATAGTGATCAGCAGCAACATCTCACTGTGCTGAAGTAACCCATTAACTAACTCGCAAATCAGGCCAGATTGACACATTGCTAGATACCTCTCGCAAGCAGCATAAAGCCCAATAGCTACTGAGGCTCAGTAACTGTAAGCCCTAGATCGGTTGCAATAAAAGTAAAGATAAAATTCCCAATGAACCCAAGCACAGGGGGAGCTGCACCCATTGATATTTATACTTGATTTATAGTTAAAGTGCAGTGATTTTAAGCAAATCTACAACAGTAAATTTTTACGAACTGCCCCAAAATTTTTTATGAGCCATGAAAGTACTCTAGTTTTTTATATATTAGAGTACTTGAGCCTATAACAAAGTTTGAATGGCGGTCTGTAAATCAGCATAGTGAGAAATAGCATTAGGGAGCTTGCCACTCGCTACAGTGCGCTCGCCCTTACCTGTGAGTACTTGAATGTAAGCTATGCCAAACGCACTCGCCGCTTGATAGTCGGTCAATGAGTCGCCAACCATCACTATTTCAGCTTTAGGCACATTAAAGTACTCAGCTATCGTTTGCAGCATACCCGCTAAAGGTTTGCGACATGTGCAATTAGCATCAGGACTATGTGGACAATAAGCAATATAGTCGACTTGAGCATTCAAGGGTTTGAGTAATTGCTGCATTTTGTCATGCATAGCGTGTAAGGTCGCCTCAGAGTAATACCCGCGTGCTAAACCTGATTGATTCGTCGCAATCGCTACCGTGTGTCCTGCGTGTTTAAGCGCAGCAATGGCTTCGATACTGCCCTCAATCGGTTGCCATTCGTCCACCGACTTAATATAAAAATCGGAGTCATGGTTAATAACTCCATCACGATCTAAAATAATTAACATAAGTTTTGTAAGCGTTGTTTGAGGATGAGTAGCGCTTTTGCACGATGGCTAATTTGGTTTTTAAGTACTTTATCCATCTCTGCCGCCGTACAATCATATTCAGCAACATAAAATAACGAGTCATAACCAAATCCTTCGGTCCCTTTAAGCTCATTCAGTATCACACCATCCCAACGCGCTTCAGCAATAAGGGGCGTAGGGTCATCCGCGTGATTCACCCATGCTAAACAGCAATGAAAATGCGCAGTGCGTTGTTCGCTAGGGACACCTGCTAAGGCTTGAAGTAGTTTGGCATTATTAGCGGCATTATCGGTGGGAATCCCCGCATAGCGGGCAGAGTAAATTCCCGGTGCGCCTTTTAAAGCATCTACGGCTAAACCAGAATCATCCGCTAACGCGGGTAATCCTGTTAAGCGTGACGCGTGACGCGCTTTTAAAATCGCATTTTCAATAAAGCTTAAACCTGTTTCATCCGCATCAGGTACATTGAATTGCCCCTGTGGAATGACCTCATAGCCTAAATCCGCTAAAAGGCTGGCAAATTCGCGCAATTTGCCTTGATTATTAGACGCAAGTACTAATTGTTGCAAAGTACTTATACTCATTGGGTTAAGGCTTCACGTTGTAATTGCATGATTTCATTAATGCCTTTTTCAGCTAATGCCAATAGAGCATCCAACTCATCACGGCGGAAAGCATGACCTTCGGCAGTACCTTGTAACTCGATAAATTGTCCTGCCTCATTCATTACTACATTCATGTCAGTTTCGGCGTTAGAGTCCTCAGCATAATCTAAATCCAGTACGGGGACGCCATTAGCAATACCGACTGAAACCGAGGCGATTTGACCATGAATGGGATTACGTTGGATTTTGCCATTTTTCATTAGGGTCGCAATGGCATCGCATAAAGCTACGTATGCGCCACTGATAGATGCAGTACGGGTACCGCCATCCGCTTGGAGTACATCACAATCAATGGTGATTTGATTTTCATTGAGAGCCTCTAAATCAACCACGGCTCGTAACGCGCGACCAATCAGGCGTTGGATTTCCATGGTGCGCCCGCTTTGTTTGCCTTTAGCAGCTTCACGTTGGGTACGTGTTCCGGTGGCACGAGGGAGCATACCGTACTCAGCGGTGATCCAGCCTTTGCCTTTGCCCTTTAGAAACGCTGGAATTCGCTCCTCAACGCTGGCAGTGCAAAGTACTTTAGTATTACCAAACTCCACCAATACCGAGCCTTCGGCATGGCAGGTGTAATGGCGCGTAAAACGTACAGTACGTAAAGCATCGGGGCTACGTCCACTCGGCCTCATGGGATTTCCTTCACAAGATTAAATGAGGCTTGATTATACGTATCTTACCTTTAAGCGCCATACTGGATTTTAAGGGCAAGGATAAGACGCTAATAAGTGGAGTATGTAGGTGAATACGAGGTTCGGTAAAACTGGGGGGGATTAAAGACAGGTGCCACAGGCATTGCGCGGGGTAAATCAGCGCTAGGATAAGCACTAGACGCATTAGCATTCATAGGCATTTGCGTAGGGTGAGAAGGGGCATTACCTACAGAGGGCATATTACTGCTACAACCAGATAGTGTGATGATAATGGCACTCATGAGAGACAACCAAAAGAGTCTCATAGCAACCTCGTGATTTTTATTATTATAGGGTTTAGGCGCATCTTAAGCTTATTAGCTAAGAGACGCCTAAATTAACCGATAGACGAGGTCTAAGTACTCAAAGTTTCAAGTACTTATTGGTAGGCGGCTTGGGGTAGCACCTGCTTGAATAGGTTCGAGTAATAAACTACGCCCCTGAATAGCTGCGGGTTGCTCTAAGCCCATTAATTGCAATACCGTACCTGCCACATTACTTAAGCCGCCACTAGTGGATAAACGCCAATTGAGTTTATCAATCACTAAACAAGGTACGGGATAAACTGTGTGCTGGGTATTGGGTTCACCCGTTAAAGGATCAATATACTCATCACAATTACCATGGTCAGCGGTCAGTACCACCGAATACTCATTTTTAACTGCACAATCGAGTACTCGACCGACTTCACGATCTAAGGCTTCTACGGCTTGAATAACTGCATTACCCAACGCAGTATGTCCGACCATATCACCATTGGCAAAGTTGACCACAATAAAGCTATGCTCACCCTGATCTAGGGCTGCACAGACGGCATCCGCCACTTCAGGTGCACTCATTTCGGGTTTTAGATCGTAGGTTTCCACTTTAGGGGAGGGAATGACTAAACGTTCTTCGCCTGTGTAAGGTGCTTCTTTGCCGCTATTAAAGAAAAAGGTTACGTGGGCGTACTTTTCGGTTTCAGAGCAATGGAATTGTTTTAGCCCCGCTTGACTGATAACGTCGGCTAAATTAGTACTGGCTCGCTCAGGATGATACATAATCGAGGCAGGAAGCTGATTATCGTAAAGCGTCATAGTGGTCAGGTTTACAGGTTTAAAATCACCTCGATCAAAGTGATTAAACTCCACCGCCGCTAAAGCTTCGGACGTTTCCCGCGGGCGGTCGTTACGGAAATTAAAGAATAATACGGGATCAGCACTGTGGATGAGTTTGGCGCCCTCAATAATCCGAGGTTTAATAAACTCATCCGTTTCATTAGCTGCATAGGCATTCTCAATGGCGGCTGTACCGGAGGGTACTGCTACCCCTTCACCGAGTACTAAACCATCCCACGCGACTTTGACCCGCTCCCAACGTTTATCTCTATCCATAGCATAAAAACGTCCAGTAACGGTTGAGAGTACTCCACCTGTTTTAGCCAGCTCTGCTTCAACCCGTTGTATAAAGCCTAATGCTGCTTTAGGAGCGGTATCCCGTCCATCCGTAATAGCGTGAACCGATGCAGTAACACCGTGTTGATGGCAAATCTGCAATAAAGCAATCAAGTGATTAATATGGCTATGGACACCGCCATCTGACACTAGACCGATTAAATGCAAAGGACGATTTTCGAGTTTGGCATAGTTTAATGCGGATAACAGCACATCATTTTTAGCCAATGATCCCTCTTCAATCGCATCATCAATCCGTACCAAATCCTGCTTTAAAATCGTGCCGCAGCCTAAGGTTAAATGACCGACTTCCGAGTTGCCCATTTGTCCATCCGGTAGACCTACCGCCCGACCGGAGGCTTGCAAGGTAGTATGCGGATAGCTGCCAAAGTACTTATCCAAATTAGGGGTATTGGCCTCATAAACGGCATTGTATTTTTTGCTGGGATTAACGCCAAAGCCATCCAGAATAATCAGTATTGTTTTACGTCTAGGTACAGTATTCATATTCACAATTAAGTCTTATCTAAATCATTAGGATTGTTTTGGCTACGAGCAGCGTGATCCGCTTCCATTTTGGCTTGTTCAGCGTCAATACGCGCCATTTCCGCTGCCATTTCTTCATCCGTTAGGGGGCGAAAACTATCTGAGTCATCAGGTATTTCGGTAGAAGTAGGGTGGGCTGGTGCCGCTTCGGGTGCAGTGCTAGATGCTAGGTCTTCTACTAAATAGTGTTCGTCTTCCCATAAAGTACTTGCTGTAGTAGCTGCCGTTGTGCCTGCTGCAACGCCTGCCACAGTTGCTAAAGTACTAGATGATGGGGTATCCGTTGATGTTGCTTGATCTTTAAAGTGATCAAACTCTTCTTTATCAACTTTAAAGCGCTCAATATGCTTAGCAAAAACACGGCTGACCAGTAGACCCAACTCAAAGAGCATCCAAATTGGTACAGCCATTAAAATCTGTGACACCACATCGGGGGGTGTTAAGAACATAGCAATGGTAAAAGCCCCCACAATAATATAAGGGCGTGCCTTAGTCAGCGCTTCAACACTTACCACGCCCATGCCAATCAGTAATACAGTCGCTACAGGGGTTTCAAAGCTCAAACCAAAGGCTAAAAACATTGCAACTGTGAAATCTAAGTAGCTGGCAATATCAGGAGCAGGATTGACATTACTCGGTGCAAAAGCAACCGCAGCACGTGCAATCATTGGAATAACTACGAAGTAGGCAAAAGCAATTCCAATATAAAACAGCGATACACTGGATAATAGTAGGGGGGTAATGAGCTTTTTTTCGTGTTGATATAAACCAGGGGCAATAAACCCCCAAATTTGATAAAACGTGTAGGGCAAGGTCACTAAAAACGCTACTAGTAAGGCGAGTTTAAACGGTATTAAAAAGGGTGAGGCGACACCGACCGCAATTAATTTTTCGCCTTCGGGTAATTGTCGTACTAGAGGTTCAGAAAGAATATTATATAAGTCTTGAGCAAAGGGTGTTAAACAGATAAACACCACACCCACCACAATGACAATACGCAATAAGCGATCACGTAATTCAACGAGATGCTCTAAAAAACCACCTAATAGATTAGGCTCAGCTTGGGGGGAGTTAGGGTTTGTCATGCTGTTCTAGTTCCTTACGAACCTCAGTGGTTTTTTCAGTCATCATGACTTTTAAATTACGCAGCTCCTCTTCTTGCTTAGCCAACATTTCACGTAGTTCATCGGCACGTAATTCGTGTTCGATATCGGCTTTAGTGCTAGCCACAAATCGACGTATCCGCCCAATCCAGCCGCCAATGGTTCTGGCAACGGTAGGTAAGCGTTCAGGGCCTATCACTAATAGCGCCACTACGCCAATGACTAGCATTTCGAGGAAGCTGCTTTCAAACATAATTTAGCCTATTAGGAGACTTTGTCTTTTTGAGTGGCTTGACCTTCAATCACGCGACCCTCTGCATTCGCATTGGGGGTTTGTGGAGGTAATGGAGTACTAGCAGTATTAGTAGGTTGCTCATCTTTAGTGGCATCATCACCGTCTTTTACCGCACGACGGAAGTTTTTAAAGGCTTCGCCTAAATCGCCCCCCATATTGCGTAGCTTTTTAGTGCCAAACAGCAAAATGACGATGACTAAAATAAGAACCAGTTGTAAGGGACTAAAATGCATAATGCGATCCTTTTATTGAGGGGTACGATTACTTTTCTCAACCAAACCCGATAAACCAAACCGACGCCCTAATTCATTGAGGACTGCGTCGGGATGTAAGTTTTGTTGTGCCAATAATACTAGGGTATGAAACCAAAGATCGGCTACTTCATACACAATCTTATCGGGCACTCCATCTTTGGCAGCCATAACGGTTTCAGTCGCTTCTTCACCAATTTTCTTTAGAATGGAATCTAAACCTTTATGATACAAAGAAGCCACATAAGAACTGTCTTTATCAGCGCCTTTACGTTGCTCAAGTACTTCCGCTAATGCGGTTAAAACGGATTCATTCATTGCCACATTCTTACCATCAAAAGCTATTAATGTACTCGCATTGTATCTAACTGCGTATCATAAGCGGGAATATGTAAATGCCCTTCGGGTTTTACTTCCACTTTCATACCCAATTGAGTCGCAATTTCAGCCGTTACCGTGCTTTCTAATTGCCCTTTTTGCGCTAATTGCTGCGATAGGGTTTGTAGCAGATTAATATGACGACTTAATAACTCGCGGGTCTCACTGACTAAGCGCATCATCATTTTTTCCACATCCATATCGGTGACATCACGATTCATCGCATAGGCATGATGATCAAGGGTATAGGTCGCTTGGAACTCATCATCAAAGCCATATTTACGTACAAAATCTAACGCTAAAACAGTCGCTTGTTCACGGTCATTCTCGCGCCCAGTAGAGGCATTAAGAGCACCAAAGACCATTTCCTCTGCCAAACCACCAGCCAAGTACACTTTAATCATATCCAGCATACTGCGTTTGGTACGGTGTATTTGATGAGGGAAGGTAAAGCCACCAGAATAACTACTCGCCACTTTACTTTGCAACTGTAATGGTACTAAGCCAAATAACGCCATATACACTACAGCGTGCCCTGATTCATGCACACTAATATTCGCCACAGCAGCTTGTTGATTCGTCTGGCGAATTTTATCAATGCGACCTGAGTACGGATAAGAAAAATCAGTATCCCCTACTTTAGCTTCAATTTTTTGCTCAGCTTCATTAAAGCTCAAGTAAATGGTCGACTCATTATGGGTCAGTGCATGCAATAACATCTTGGATAAATTCATTTCCAAAATATCGGTTACACTGGAAAACACGGGGCGTACCCCCTGTACGGGAAACACACCATTGCGATAAATCAGCCGCGCAATACTGTCATCAAGGGTCAGTTGCACGCCCGTATGCTCGAATGTTTCACGTTGAACACGATCAATTTCGCGTTGAATGAGTACTTCAAAGTCTTGTTTTCTAAGGCTGGGATAGATCAAATGAATATTTCCAAAGCGAGCAACCTGCTCAGGGCGGAATTTATTCATTAGCGCTTCTTTAACATCCATCAATGTTACTTTAGTAGTAAACGCGTGGAAAATATCGGCATCGACATCCGCTTCAGACGCTTGCGTTGCCATATGGAAAGCATCGTCTAAATTGCCTGAAATTAATATTAAAGTTTTGGAATGATTAATTGGTTCGTAAATGGCTTTTTGACGTTTAGCGGACATGACTAGATCGACCATTTCGTCTTCGGTCATATCCATGATGTCTTCAATATTGCCTTCAAGATTGAGCGCTTTGCGTAGCTCTAAGGCTTCCCACATACTCAAGTAAACGGTTTCGTCTTCGACTTCCTCACCTTTACTGCGCTTACGTTGTGTTTCTTTGCGGCGTTGGAAATAGCCCATTAGGAAATTATCTAAATTATCGCGGTGTTTTTTGGATAAGCGCCCATCAGAGAGCAACTCCCAAAAATCCATAAACTTAGTTTGCCCTAATGGTTTGCCGTCTGTATCAATGGTGTTAAAGCGTTGAATCTCATCAAATAGCACAATCGCAGGTTTGCCATCGTGTAGGTCATGACCATCAAGTACTGATGAAACAGAGGAGTGCCACAGGGTTTCATCTACGTTGGACAGCTCCACTTCGACAAAGCGGTCTTGAAAATGCAGGCTTTTGACTAATTTACGCACGAGGTCAGTTTTACCAACACCCGTCATCCCCCATAGATTGACAATCACAGGGCGTTTGAGTAATTCAGGGATTAAATACCAGACTTGAATATAATCAATCAAATCATCAATAATTTTATCAATCCCTACAAAATGTAGTTTGAGGGTGGCTTTTGTTTCCTCTAGTTTCGCTTTACGTTCGGCGATCAGTTGTCGATCTATTTTGAGCATGTAATCTTTCTTGTAGTGAGTGTTATAGGCGCATTTCAATGCCTTGGCTGGCCACAAATGCTTTTGCCTCACCGATAGTGTGTTGCCCAAAGTGGAAAATACTCGCAGCTAAGACCGCATCGGCTTTTCCGGTTAAAATACCATCGGCTAAATGTTGTAAATTGCCCACGCCTCCTGAGGCGATGAGGGGGACATTGACACGCTCGTTCAGCGCTTGCATTAATTCTAGGTCAAAGCCGCTTTTAGTTCCGTCGCGATCCATACTGGTGACTAGTAGTTCACCAGCGCCAAACTCCACCATTTTTTCAGCCCATTCTAGGGCATCAATCCCAGTACCTTTGCGTCCACCGTGGGTAAAGATTTCCCATTTTAAAGGTTCATTAGGTTGGCTGACACGTTTGGCATCAATCGCAACAACAATACATTGTGAGCCAAAGTACTCGCTGGCTTCACGGACAAAATCTGGGTTAAATACCGCAGCCGTATTAATAGACACTTTATCCGCGCCTGCGTTCAACATGCGACGAATATCCTCTAATTTACGAATCCCACCGCCTACGGTTAAAGGGATAAAGACTTGTGAGGCTACTTGTTCGACCATGTGAGCCATAGTCTCACGGTCATCGGAGCTAGCAGTAATATCTAAAAAGGTAATCTCATCCGCACCTTCGCGATTATAGCGAGCGGCAATTTCAACAGGGTCACCCGCATCACGAATCCCAACAAAGTTTACACCCTTAACCACGCGACCTTTATCGACATCCAGACAAGGAATAATCCGTTTAGCTAAGCCCATGATTTACCCCTTTAAGCCATCAACATAGCGTTGAGCATCACCTAGATCAATCGTACCTTCGTAAATCGAACGCCCTAAAATCGCCCCCATAATGCCTTTATCTTCCACTTCACATAGTGCGCTAATATCATTCATATTAGTCACACCACCGGAGGCAATCACAGAGATATTAATACTTTCAGCTAAATGAGCTGTTTCAGCGACATTAACGCCTTGCATCATGCCATCACGAGCAATGTCGGTATACACAATGGCACTGACACCCGCTTGTTCAAACTGTTTAGCTAATTCAATCGCTGAAACACTAGATACTTCAGCCCAACCGTCGGTGGCGACCATGCCATTTTTAGCATCAATACCAACAATAATGTGATTAGGAAATTGTTTACAAACATCCATTACAAATTGTGGGTCTTGTACGGCTTTAGTACCGATAATGCAGTACTGCACGCCTGACTCGATATAGGCTTGAATAGTCGCCGCATCACGAATCCCCCCACCAATTTGTACCGGAATATGAGGGAAACGAGCGGTAATGGCTTTTACCACTTCGCCATTAATCGGTTTGCCTTCAAATGCCCCATTTAAATCCACTAGATGTAAACGACGTGCACCTTCTTCTACCCAACGTGCTGCCATTTCAACAGGACTATTAGAAAATACAGTGGAATCATCCATACGTCCTTGGCGTAGACGTACACATTTACCATCCTTCAGATCAATGGCAGGAATTAATAGCATGGGGCACTATCCTTATTGAAAGCCTAAATTAAGTCAGAGCTGCATCCTACCTGAAAATAGCGTTAACGTCATTGCTAGCCAATGAGAGGTTTGCCAATGATTTGAGATTATTAGCATGTCAAAAAATAGGGGAAGTACTTAGCCCAGTGCTGAGGGCTAAGCAGCTACTGATTAACGACTCAAAATAAGTAGCGAAGAGGCGCTAGATGAGGATCAAAAGATTGCCTAAGTGGAGTCAAACGACTCCACAATTAGGCTACAGGGTCTATTAAACGAAAGGGAATAAATTAAGTACCGAGTACTTTAGATTGCTCGCTAAAGTACTCAGATTGATATTAATAGAAGTTATAATTTAAACCTGCTGAAAAGACATCTACATCCGTTTTGACAGTTTTGGGTAGTCCTGTTTTACCTGTTTCATCTAAGCGACCGACTTTATTGTCTTTTAAAATCAAAGCCTCTTTTTCCTTGCCCACATCCATATAGCGATCCCAACCCGCTCGTAAAGTTACATTATGATTCACTTTATATTCGGCACCGACTCCCACTAAACCGGATACACCTGTTTCAGTGACAGACGCGGGATCAATACGATTGTCAGGTTCGTTTTCACGGTAATTACTAACGACGTTCATTTCACTTTCCCAACGGGCAATCCCTGCCTTGCCATAGACGGAAAGGTTTTTACCGACGGGTAGACGTGCTAAACCTGCCACCGTAAAGGCGGTAGTTTCCTGAGTCGCTTCTACTGGATCGGTGTACATAAGATCGGCGGTGGTGCCTAAGTTGGCATAACCTGCTTCTAGACCCAGACCTAAACCCCCTTTACCGAGTTGCACACCGACATGAGCTTCCCATGCTTTGTCTTTGGTTTCAGCTGTGCAGTAATCGTGAGAGGCAGGAGGTGGATTGCAGTCGCCTAAGAGGTTGGAGGTATCAGTATTATTATCAGTGACGCCGTAAGTTCCACCAACATAGACGGCAGGGCCCCCGCCTGCGTGAGCAAAGGAGCTAGCGGCGAGGAGTACTAAACCAGAGAGTAATGTTGTTTTCATTTGCAAACCCGTAAAACCTAATTAAAAAATGATTTTATGAGTTTCAGCATAAGACTAATGATCGAGTACTTTCGATAACGATTAGGATAATCGCAGCTTATTGGCTGATAGGGTACGGATATGGGTTTACAGTATTGAGATACTAATCGAATCGTGAATAAGTAATGATGAATGATGCTTTTCAAATGTATCAAAACCTTGTCATGATGAATATATTCATCAATACTACTAAAAAACGTTATTTTGATAGATATATTCATCATGTTGGAAGTACTTAGCCAAACCATTCGCCAAGCACGCCGTGCTCAAGGCTTAACTCAACAGCAATTAGCGGATCTTTGTGGATTAGATCGCACTACGATTGGCGCATTAGAGCGCAATAACTACCCTGATCTAGGTATCCGCAAAGTAGAACTAGTACTCAATATTTTAGGTAAAGAGCTGTGTAGCCGCGATAAAAGCCTACCGACTTTGGAGGAATTGAGGGCAATATATGGCTGATATTGAAGTATCATATAAGTGCTGTATGCTAAAATTAGTTTGTACTCAAAGCAGGAATCATGCTAATGCAAGCGGTCTATCTTAATCCTTTAACTGATTTTGGTTTTAAAAAGCTTTTTGGTGAAGAACCCCATAAAGATTTACTAATTAGCTTTCTCAATACTTTATTGCCACCTCATCATCAAGTTGCTGATTTGCAATATACTAAGAATGAGTATCAAGGAGTTACACCTTTAGATCTCAAGGCTATTTTTGATCTGAATTGCATGAGTCCTACAGGTGAGCGCTTTATTGTTGAGTTACAAAAGGTGAAGCAACTTTACTTTAAAGATCGAAGTATTTACTACTCGACTTTTGGTATTCAAGAGCAAGCACAGCGAGGAAATTGGGATTATAAATTAGAGGCAGTTTATACGATTGGCATTCTCGATTTTATTATGGATGATCAGCAGCATGAGGTTATTTATCATGCTCAATTAAAAGATCAATTAAATCGAGTGTTTTACGACAAGCTTACGTTTATTTATTTAGTACTGCCACGTTTTAATAAAACACCTGCGCAATTAAGTACTTTGCAAGATAAATGGCTGTATGTGTTTAAGCATTTGCATGAGTTGGATGCTATCCCTAGTACTTTGAGTGAGGAAATATTTCATCGTACTTTTGCTATTGCTCAGTTATCGCAATTTAGCCCTGAAGAGCGCAAAGCCTATGAGGATAGTATTAAGTATTATCGAGACTTAAAAAACTCTATGGATACCGCTCGAATTGAAGGTTTGCAGGAGGGTATGGAAATAGGTGAGCAAGTAGGGTTGGAAAAAGGCAAAGAAGCAGAAAAACGGGAAGTGGCTAAACGTATGTTAGCTAAAGGGCTAGAGCCTAGTTTAGTAGCTGAGTTGACAGGATTGGATGTGAAAGAGGTGGTTAGTTAAGTTTGGCAAGGTATCCAAGTAACCAACGAGGATGCAAAACACCCCATTTTCGACGGTTTTTTCTCTTGAAACTTTTATGGCTTATAAGAGCAGGAAAATTTAATTTTGAGGTTTTCTACAGCCTCAACGCTTTAATTGAGGGGCGCGGCGGGGAGTAAGCCGTTAAAAATCACAGGTTGTCACCGCGTCCGTCGTCGATATTCTCGTTATGTTTCTTTTCCTTGTATAGCAATAGACCTTAATGTTGCACCAATGGTTGCCTCAATCAATTTATCTCGTATTTTTTCTATTTTGTCTGTCTTCATTATATGAACATTAATGCTTTTGGCGAATAACTCTAGTTCTTTTTTATTTAAAGAATACGATGATAATACTTTGTACCCAATTTCCCTATCTTTACAAGATGTAAGCTCTTCAAGAATTTTATTAAAATCTTGATCTGATGTATTTTTTGCTTTAGTGGCAACTGTTTGTCGTCTAACTATCTTTAAGCTGACAGTAAAATCACCGCTATTTAATTTTGCAATATCAGTATCATCAAGCCCTTCAAGTTCCTTTATCATGTCATCAAGAAAATTCAATAATATATTTCTTGCATCCATAGCTTATATCCCCGCCTTCATTATAAATTCATTGACAAAATTATTAATTTCTGTAACTACATCTGAGTAAGTTCCTTGAGTATATTCATGTAAAACAACAGGAATTCCATCTTGAGGAGCTGATGCAAAAATTGATTTATTTTCTCTAAAGTAACTATTGAATGTAGGAATACCTAATCTTACTGTTTGACTGATAAACTGTTGTTGAGAAGATATTGGATAACCTCCATATAATTGAATCATTGTAAAAACAACACCGAGAAGCATTGGGTTGGCATTGCGAATATTATAATCCATAGATGCAAATTCATTAAATTCGCGAATTAATTGTCCAACACTTCTATGTAAATAATCAATACCTAATGTCGACAAATAATCTGGTTTGGCTGGTATTAATATTTGATCCGAGGCAATCAATGCATTTTTTGTAACAATATTAAAGTTAGGTGGACAATCGAGCAAAACAACATCGTAATGGTTAGCTGAAGCACAATCTTCTAATGAATCTCTAAGTCTACCATGAACTTTTATATAATTTAATTTTGCTTGATTTAGATTTGCACCACCAAGTAATGTAGCTAGTTCCAAATCCACATTAATTAATCCAAGGTGAGATGATATAAGGTCAATGCTACCTGTAGAGCGAATGCTTCTTAAGTAATTATTTATATTAGCTGGTTGAATCACTAGCTGTGACAATGGCGCTGGGGCAAAACCTTGGCTAATATTATCAAAATAGTTTTTGATTGTATGCGTATCTTTTATATATGTATCCCAATAATCAGGAGGAATGAATGAAAAAGTTAAACTAGCTTGAGCATCCATGTCTAACAATAATACTTTTTTCCCTGTTCTTGCCAATTCAGCAGAAATATTTGCCGTTACAGTGGTTTTTCCAACACCACCTTTATAATTAATTATTGAAATAATCTTCATGATTTTTCCTTTATAGATTAAGTGGACAAATGTTTATGAACATAACAGTATGTTATACGGAAACTAGGTATAATAGGTTATACGGAAAAAAATTAGGCAGACTCCGTATATTAGAATTAGACGGAATCAGTGCAACAAGATAATTATCTGTATTCACGAGGAGCTTCCGTAGGCACTGGGAGTTTAGCAAGAATTATACAGCCGATGAACGGTTATTAAAAGCAGAATGGATTTATAAACGCAAGAGATTTGAGAGCAGATTGAATGAGGAAATAGATCAAGCATACAGGCTTTGGTCAGAGAGGCTGGAAGCCCCAGCCTCTTGACGTAATTGACGTTTTAAGTTTTGTTTCGCTTGTTGGCGTTCACCGCCCTTACTCACCTTATGCTCGCCGCCTTTTCGCAAAATCGGTTCACGAGCAATCGGATTAATACGACGATGACGCACTTTTGGCTTATTCATAAACTACTATCCTAATTAAATTAAACACACTATTTAATAGCCTAAGTACTTTTAAATACTTAGGCATAAAAGTACTATCCTTTAATACAAACTACTTGTTTTAAAGTATGCACCACTTCCACCAAATCATTTTGGTATTCCATCACCTGATCAATATCCTTATACGCACTCGGAATTTCATCCAATACTCCCTTATCCTTACGACACTCTACCCCAGTGGTTTGTGCCGCTAAATCACGAGTATTAAATTTCCGTTTCGCCGCCGTGCGACTCATCGCGCGACCTGCACCATGCGAGCACGAGCAAAACGATTGTTGATTACCTAGTCCGCGCACAATATAAGACTTCGCTCCCATACTCCCCGGAATAATCCCTAATTGTCCCAATTGAGCGCTAATCGCACCTTTGCGAGTCAGATAAACGTCTGCGCCAAAATACTCCTCGCGCTCGACATAATTATGATGGCAATTAATCGCTTCTTTAGTCGTAGTAAAGGTAGGTACCTGTGGTTTTAAAGCCTCCAGTACTAAGCGCATCATTTCACGACGATTGACCAGCGCATAATCCTGCGCCCAGCCCACCGCTTGAATATAATCGTCAAAGTACTGCGTACCTTCCTCAAAATAGGCGAGGTTTTTATCGGGTAAAGTCCCTAATAAATCGCCCATTTCTTTTTGCGCTTTGGTAATAAAATAACGTCCAATCGCATTACCAATTCCACGACTACCCGAATGCAGCATCACCCACACATCATCACTTTCATCAATACAAATCTCGATAAAGTGATTACCTCCACCCAAAGTCCCAACCTGACGCGCCCAATTACGCTCAAAGTTTTTAATCATTTTTACCAATCCTGGATGTTTATCCGTCACGGGTTGTAAATGATGAGCTAATTGTTTCAAGGTCGCGGCTTGAGTCACTTCAGTTTTATGCTGCTCTAATCCGACGGGTACTTTTGCTTCAATTGCGCTGCGAATCTTGGCTAAGTTATCGGGCAGGTCTTTAGCTTTGAGCGATAAACGTACGGCATTCATCCCGCAACCAATATCCACCCCTACCGCTGCGGGAATGATGGCTCCCTTCATAGGGATGACCGAACCCACCGTTGCGCCAATGCCATAATGCACATCCGGCATGGCGGCAATATGCGAGTGAATAAAAGGCAATTGCGCTAAATTATTGAGTTGTTGTAACGCACTTTCATCAATATCAGGGGTGAATACTTTGACGGGAACTTTGCCCTGATTAATTTCAATTTGAATCGGCATATAAACATTGAACCTTGTTTATGCGTTGATCCGTGGGGCAAATAAAAAAGCCCCGGATAAACAGTGTCATCCGAGGCTTTTTTTGATTACCCTGCAAGGTAAACACGCACGCGGAATGACAGTACTTAATGAGTATTACTAAAGCTCAAACTAAGTTGTCTTCCGGCGCTAGCAGAAAGGCTTAGTTACTGAGCGAATCCTACGAGTTTAGATTGCATGGGTATCTCCTATGGTTAAGCTGTGCAAAACAGCTATAGGTTAAATAGGTTGACAATAGTGTAATGCAATCTTAGACGATTGCAATATTTACAAGTTCCTATTTGATAAAACTTACGATATATCAGACTAAAGTACTAGCTTATTAACCATTGATAATCCTACCAATGTCTTTAATCAGCCAATGTTGAGCATGTGGTAGCTAAGTATGCGACACTATTATCCATAGTAATAATGATGATAAGAGGTTTTAGCATGACAACCGAGCATCTCGATCAGGAGTGGCTCCACTGGGTACAACATAATCTAGAACGCCGTTGCGCCCCCAGTGATTTATACAAAATTATGCGTGATCATGGTTTTAGTATCACCGTCATTAAAAAAATGATGGGCGACGCTTACCCCATAGGCATTGAGTTAACTGAGTCTCATGATACAAAACAACCAGACATCGATCATTTAGCACTCGCAAATCCACCGCTAGGTAAATTCACGCCTGCGTTGGAAGTTAAGCGTTTTGAAAATGATTTATTACAACTCTATACCATTGAAAACTTTTTAAGCTCCGAAGAATGTGAGCATCTAATTAAAGTGTCTGAAGAGCATTTAAAACCTTCTCAAGTCACGCATAGTAATGGCGATGAGCGTTTTCGCACCAGTGAAACTTGTGATTTCACTAAAGTATCTGACCCTGAGTTTGTGAAGTATATTGATGAAAAAATCTCGTTAACCTTGGGGATTTGTTTGCCTTACTCAGAGCCTATTCAAGTGCAACGTTATGATGTAGGTCAGGAGTTTAAAGCGCATCACGATTATTTTGCCCCTAATACCAATATCTATGAAGAGTTTGCGGGAGATACAGGGCAACGGACTTGGACATTTATGGTGTATCTCAATAATACGCCAAAAGGGGGCGGTACTAAGTTTGTAGATATCAACCAAACCTTTTATCCCAAACAAGGTATGGCAGTTATTTGGAATAATTTGCACAGTGATGGCACACCTAATCGCCATACGCTTCATCACGGTATGCCTGTCGAAGAAGGTAAAAAGGTCATTATTACTAAATGGTTCCGCGAAAAGGGCTATGGTCCTGTTTTTCATACTGTAGTAAATGACTCGCATCAAACCACTAAGATTGAACTCCATGACGTTACTAATGAATCTGTTGCTAGGGTATTACCCAGTGCAGATGGGTTACGTGAAGAGCGTCATAAACTGTCTCGCCAAGCTCGCCGTGCTAAAGCTAAACGTCGCCACTAACTATTAGAGATAGTCTCCAGTCATCCAGATTTGCTTATACTTGCACCTCTAAGGAGGTAGGTATGAGCAATTGGCTAACTAATTATTTTAATAAAATGCGGGGTGGTGGAAATACATCACCTCATCCTCTTCGTTGGCGTGATGCTTTGTGCTCATGGATGGGGGCTTTCATTGGTGTTGGCTTATTAGGTTGGTTAGGGACTTATACGGACTTTACGGAGCATGATGGTACTTTTCTGATTGGCTCGTTTGGGGCTACCGCCGTACTATTG
>JBDKGX010000015.1:0-38615 GCA_039797965.1 Pseudomonadota bacterium | reverse complement strand
AATAACGAGGAATGGAACCACCCACGATGTTGATCCGAACCTTCTAAATACATAGCAGCAGGGAAACGCAAATTATCATTAGTTTCTAGTACGGAATAATGTGTCGTACCTGAATCAAACCAAACATCTAAGGTATCCGTTGTTTTATCATACTGTGCCGCTTCCTCACCCAGTAGCTCGGCTTTATCTAAGGCAAACCAAGCATCAATCCCCACTTTTTCAATACGCTGAGCTACTTCTTCAAAGAGTACTTCAGTACGCGGATGTAATTCGCCCGTTTCTTTGTGAATAAACAGCGTAATCGGTACACCCCAAGTACGTTGGCGTGAAATACACCAATCAGGACGGTTCGCAATCATGCCTTCAATCCGCGCTTGCCCCCAATCGGGTACCCACTGCACCTCATTTTGAATCGCATGTAGCGCTTTAGCACGTAAACCCTCTTTGTCCATACTAATAAACCATTGCGGAGTCGCACGGAAAATCAGTGGGGTTTTATGTCGCCAGCAATGCGGATAGCTGTGATTAAGCTTGCCTTGGGCTAGTAGCGCATGATGCTCTTTAAGTACTTCAAGAATGTGAGCACCCACTTTGTGGACTGATTCACCTGCAAAGTACTGCACTGAAGGTAAGAAATTACCATCGCTACCTACCGGATTATTCACAGGTAAACCGTATAACTTTCCTACTACAAAGTCTTCCTGACCGTGGGCAGGTGCTGTATGTACCGCTCCCGTACCTGCTTCTAAGGTTACATGCTCACCTAAAATGACCGGAACCTGCCGATCATAGAAGGGATGATTGAGTTTTAAACCTTCGAGTACTTGACCTTTAAAGGTAGCAAGTACTTGAGCATTGTCTAACTTAGCACGTTTGGCTACTGCCTCAGCCAACCCCGCCGCCACTATTAAACGCTCAGTACCTGTATCAAGTACTACGTAATCTAATTCACTATTTAACGCGACCCCTTCATTAGCAGGTAATGTCCAAGGGGTAGTAGTCCAAATAACGACTGAAACGTTGCCATTACCTTGAGATTGAGGTACTCGTTTTAAAAGATCAGCTTCATTATTAACCGTAAAACGTACATCAATGGAGTACGAGTACTTATCTTGATACTCCACTTCAGCTTCGGCTAACGCCGAGCCGCAATCGGTACACCAGTGAACGGGTTTAAAACCTTTATAGACATGCCCCTTAGCAACGATTTTACCCAACGCTCTGACGATATTAGCCTCAGTATCAAAATTCATAGTGAGGTAAGGGTTATACCAATCCCCCATGACACCTATACGAATAAAATCTTTACGTTGTAGCTCAATCTGCTCAGTCGCATATTCACGGCAAGCTTTACGGAAAGTAAAAGGGTCAACAGCAACACCTGCACGACCAATCGTGTCTTCGACCTTTTTCTCAATAGGTAAACCGTGACAGTCCCAACCCGGAACATAGGGTGAGTCAAAACCTGCTAAGGTTTTACTTTTAACAATAATATCTTTCAGAATCTTATTAACAGCATGACCGATATGGATAATACCATTGGCATAGGGCGGGCCATCATGTAATACAAATTTTGGACGTCCCAACGCTATAGTGCGCAACTTCTGATACAACTGACGATTAGTCCAGTCTTGCAACATTCCGGGTTCGCGTTTAGCGAGATCACCACGCATGGGGAATGAAGTAGTTGGCAAATTTAGCGTGTGTTTGTAATCCGTCATCATGCTATCCTGTTAAAGTTCTGGCTCACTAGCCACGTTAAGAGGCGAAGAATAGCAAGTTTTTCTTTAAAAACCGATAACTTCGATACTCACTTGGAAATTTTAGCGTTTTAGGGCTAATGTACACGCTAAAAATGGCACAGGGATGTAATACATTTTAAAAATTTTACTGGCTCCCGTAGAGTTAATCTCAGGATTACATAATGAAACTAAAAACTATTGGCTATGTTACGTTATTCAGTTTAGGGCTAATCGCATCAACTACTTATGCTACCTCCAGCCCCAGTACTACAGTTAAATCCACGAATGCCACCACTAGCGCTGAGATGGCTGGCACGGACGCTGAAAAACTCTCTGCTGAGCAAAAGCGTCTTATTAAAGATGCGGTTATTCACGTTTTTGTTGTCAAGCATACTTATGACACTTTATCCCCTTGGAATTCAGAAACTCAAAAAGGCTCTGGCTCTGGTTTAATCATTGAGGGTGGTTTAATTCTGACTAATGCTCATGTGGCAGCCGATGCTACCTTTATCGAGGTACAACGTCATGGCGAAACGGAGCGCCACGAAGCAGAAGTAGTTTATATTTCGCACGAATCTGACTTAGCCTTACTCCGCCCCAAAGATAAAGACATTTATAAGGATGTCAAACCATTAGAGTTAGGCGACCTACCTAAAATGCAACAGCCTATTGAGGTTTATGGTTTTCCTATTGGCGGTAATACTCTAAGTGTCACGCGGGGAGTAGTATCACGGATTGAAAAACAAGATTATGCCCATACAGGTGAAAACCTATTAGCTGCTCAAGTGGATGCAGCAATCAACTTTGGTAATAGTGGCGGCCCTGTTATTTCTGAAGGTAAAGTGGTGGGAGTGGCAATGCAATCCGGGTTTTTAACCGAAAATATTGGTTATATGATCCCTATTCCTATTATCCGCCATTTTTTAGATGATATTAAAGACAGTAAAGCTAATGGATTTGGATTTCCGGGCTTTTTAGTACAGTCTATGGAAAACCCCTCCATGCGCCGTAAATATGATTTAGCGCCTACTCAAACTGGGGTTTTAGTTTATAAGGTTTACCCCGATACCCCTGCTGCAAAAGATAATCTGATTCGAGAGGGTGATATTATTACCCAAGTGGATGGTTACAACATTCAAAATAATGGCACTGTGGAGTTTCGTCCAGGCGAATACATTGACTACACCCATTATGTGGATTTGCACCAGTTAGGAGAGTCAGTGAAATTTAAGGTGCTACGCGACACGAAATTAGAAGAAGTCACTTTATTATTGGACAAACCCGGTAAAGATTACTTACTAGTCAAGCCGCAAAGTTATGACGTGCAGCCCACTTATGTCATTTATGGTGGTTTTGTTTTTATGCCTTTAGATCATGATGTTCTAAAAGCCTTAGACCCCGTACCGGTGGAATTATCAGCTTTGTCACAAGAAGCGCCGTCTAAAGATCGCTCCGAAGTTGTACTCATGACCAAAGTACTCCCTGCTGATATTAATAAAGACTATCATCACGCTAGTAATGTCATTATTTCTAAAGTAAATAATAAGCCTGTAAAAAATTTCCGTGAATTCTATGAGCAAATGGAATCCAGTACGGATGAATTTATTAAACTACAGGCAGATGATGGTTTCCAAATCGTCATTGAGCGTGCCGAAGCCAAACGCAAACAGCCTGATATTTTATTACGTTATGGTGTGAGTGCTGATCGGTCTAAAGACTTGTTAAATACCAAAACATCAACTAGTGTGGCAGACACTAAAACAGCACCTGCTACTGCTAACGCTGAACACCCCGAATCCACTGATAACATCAAACCCAAAATTTAAATGACTATACGGCAACTACCCCCTCACTTGATAAATCAAATTGCAGCAGGTGAGGTGGTAGAACGCCCCGCCTCTGTTATTAAAGAACTGGTAGAAAATGCTCTTGATGCGGGTGCTACCCAGATTGATATTGATATCGAACAAGGGGGCTTAAAACGCATTCGCGTTCGTGATAATGGTTCGGGCATTCCCAAAGAGGAATTGGCTCTAGCCTTGAGTCGTCATGCTACTAGCAAAATCTCAACCCTTGATGATTTAGAACATATTCAAAGCCTAGGTTTTCGTGGGGAAGCACTGCCTAGTATTGCCTCGGTATCACGCTTGATTTTACGCTCCAACTTTCACGAAATGAATGAAGGTTGGCAAATTCAAGGCGATGGTCATGAAATTCTGCAAGCGCCAGAGCCTACTCCTCATGCTATTGGCACTACTATTGATGTAGTTGATTTATTTTTTAATGTCCCCGCTCGGCGCAAATTTCTCAAAAGCGAAACGACTGAGTTTCGCCACATCGAAGAGATGGTACGTAAGCTCGCGTTAAGTCGTTTTGATATTGGCTTTCATCTGACTCACAATCAAAAAACTATTTTGCGCCTAAAACATAGCGAAAATGAAAGTACTGCTACCAAACGTATCGGCGAGTTGTGCGGCACACCTTTTGCTGAGCAAAGTCTTTATTTTGATCATGAGTTAGCAGGATCACGGTTGAGATTATGGGGTTGGCTGGGTTTGCCTACTTTTTCACGCTCACAAACGGATTTGCAGTACTTGTATGTGAATGGGCGCTATATCCGCGACAAATATATTAATCATGCGATTAAACAGGCTTACCAAGATGTGCTGTATCACGGACGCCATCCAGCCTATGTCCTGTTTTTAGAGTTGGAGCCACAGTGGGTTGATGTGAATGCCCATCCCACTAAGCAAGAAGTTCGTTTTCGCGAGGGACGTCTAGTACATGATTTTGTACTGCAAACCCTTAGCCAAGCTCTAGCCGATATTCGTCCACAAGACTCTGTGCTTCCTACTCCTTTTCATACTGAACCACCTGTTGATTTTGTGCCACCGCCCCAATCTTTAGAGGAATATGGCGCCAGTACGCCTGATAGCCATCAGGATAAGGAGTACTTTAAAGTACAAAGTACTCTGTCTAATCAATCCCACTACGCTAATCCCTCTAGTACTTCACAAAGTACTCGCCCTTTTAGTTATACACCCAGTACTTATACTCAGGGACGATTAACGATGCCTGTGCAAGAAACCATGCAGGCGTATAAACACTGGTATCAGGATACTGACGATAATATCAGCAGCACTTTAGTCGATAATAATCGCAATAATTATAAACCTAGCCTTGAAACGAGTACTTTGGATTCAAGTACTCCTGAGGATATTCCACCTTTAGGTTATGCGATTGCTCAGTTACAGGGTATTTATATTCTGGCGCAGAATACTCAGGGATTAGTGATTGTTGATATGCATGCGGCTCATGAGCGCGTGACTTACGAACGCTTAAAGTCCAGCATGACGCAAGAGGCTATTCGCTCACAGCCGTTACTAGTGCCTTATAGCTTTTTAGTCAGTAAAAATGAGGCTGACCTTGCCGATCAATATAGTACTTTGCTAGGTGAGCTAGGGTTTGAGATTAGCGTGATGGGTATAGAAAAGCTGGTAGTACGGGCTGTACCTAGTCTGTTGAAGGACGGCAATATTGAGCAATTAGTGCGTGATGTATTAGCTGATCTAAATACTTATGGTAACAGCCTGCGTGTACAGCAAGCGATTAATGAGATTTTAGCCACCATGGCGTGTCATGGTGCAGTTCGTGCACATCATCAATTGACTATTCCTGAAATGAATGCCTTACTGCGAGATATGGAACACACTGAACGTAGTGGGCAATGTAATCATGGTCGACCCACTTGGACTCAGCTCAGTTTGGCACATATTGATAAACTATTTATGCGCGGGCAATGACAACGAATACTTTACCTCCAGCTATTTTTCTCATGGGGCCTACTGGCACAGGCAAAACCGATCTAGCCGTAGCTATTCGACAGCATTTACCTGTTGAGTTGATTAGTGTTGATTCTGCTTTAATATATAAAGGCATGGACATTGGTACCGCTAAGCCGGATGCTGCAACACTAGCCCAAGCTCCGCATCGTTTAGTGGATTTTTTAGACCCCTCTCAACCTTATTCAGCCGCTAGTTTTCGTGAAGATGCTTTAAGAGAAATGGCGGATATTACCGCATCAGGACGAATTCCCTTATTAGTGGGCGGCACTATGCTCTATTTCCGCGCTTTAGAGCATGGCTTATCGATATTACCGGATGCTAACCCTGAAATACGGGCAGCATTATTAGCCGAAGCCAAACAATGGGGCTGGCAACATCTACATAATCAATTGCGTACTATTGACCCTATTGCGGCTGAGCGTATCCATCCCAATGATCCCCAACGCCTACAACGAGCCTTAGAAGTGTATCGTTTAACAGGACAATCACTTACCGAACTACAACAGGCGACTCAACAAGATAAATGCCCTTATCAACTATTAAAAATAGCTCTTTTGCCAGAAAATCGTAATTGGTTGCATGAACGGCTTGCACAAAGGTTCGACATCATGTTAGAACACGGTCTATTGGCAGAGGTTGAAAAACTTTTCCAGCGTGAGGATTTGAGCTGTACTTTACCAGCGATTCGTTCGGTAGGGTATCGTCAAGTATGGGAGTACCTTGAGGGTAAAATGGACTACAACACGATGCGCAATCGTGCTATTGTAGCCACACGGCAGCTTGCAAAGCGTCAAATAACATGGTTGCGTTCGGAAACTGATTTACACATTTATAGTCCTGAACGAGTTGACCTTCCATCAATTATTTTTAACGTTTCGGCGTTTATTGATAGATAAATGGATAAGTCGGATAGACTGATGTTTTTACCCATTCTCAAAACTGGTAAGCTTTTAACCGTCGAAGAAAGAAACGACTGGCTAGCGTCTCCTGTTGACGTTGGACCATAACAACCACAAACCCGAAAAAGACTTTAGGAGAAAAGCATGTCGAAAGGGCACACTTTACAAGAACCCTTCCTCAACGCACTGAGAAAGGAACGGATTCCGGTGTCTATTTATCTTGTTAATGGAATTAAATTACAGGGGCATGTCGAGTCATTCGATCAATTTGTAGTGCTTTTGGGCAATACAGTTAACCAATTGGTCTATAAACACGCCATTTCTACTATTGTCCCTGCCCGTCCTATTAAACTCAATTTGGCTACTGAATAAGAACGACGGTTAAATAATAGTGGAGCTATTTGAGCGCCCCAGTGCTGGTGAAAATGCCATACTGGTTCAAATCAAAGTATCTTCAGTTCAGCAAACTCCTGATCCACAGGAGTTTGCTGAGCTTGCTAAATCGGCAGGCGCTGAAGTTATTACCCTTTTGACTGGTTCACGTCCAACTCCTGACCGTCGCTATTTTATTGGCGAGGGCAAGGCCGAGGAACTGAAAGCACTAGTAGAAGCCCATCAAGCGGATTTAGTCATTTTTGACCATCAACTAAGTCCGGCTCAAGAGCGTAATTTAGAGCGTCTATTACAATGCCGAGTATTGGATCGTACTGGCTTGATTTTAGATATCTTTGCTCAGCGTGCTCGAAGTCATGATGGTAAGTTGCAAGTTGAATTAGCTCAGCTCAAATATATGTCTACTCGCTTAGTACGAGGTTGGACACACCTTGAGCGTCAGAAAGGCGGTATTGGTTTAAGAGGTCCCGGTGAAACACAGCTTGAGACCGACCGCCGACTTTTAGCCGAGCGCATAAAGCAAATCAATAAACGCTTAGAAAAAGTCCAAAATCAACGTGAGCAAGGTCGTCAGTCACGTCGTAAAGCAGCAGTACCTACCGTGTCACTCGTAGGCTATACCAACGCTGGCAAATCCACCTTATTCAATACACTGACCCATGCTGATGTATATGCAGCTGATCAGCTCTTTGCTACTTTAGACCCTACACTTCGCAGCCTCGTCTTGCCTAATCAACAAGATATTATTTTAGTGGATACTGTAGGATTTATTCGCAATCTTCCCCATGATCTCGTCGTCGCGTTCCGTTCTACCCTACAAGAAACCGTAGAAGCTGATTTATTGCTGCATGTGATTGATAGCCATGATGAACAACGGGATATTTTCCGTGATCAAGTTAATGCAGTTATTAAGGAAATAGGCGCTGATCAGGTTCCACAAATAGAAATCTATAATAAAATTGATTTAGACGGTAATCAAACTCCTCGTATTGAACTATCTGATGGCACTAATCCAGTACGTATTTTTATTTCTGCTCAAAAAAACTTAGGTATTGATTTATTATTAGATTATTTGGGTGATTATTTTGCGACCCAAGTTTTCACAGGAACTATTATTTTAGAAGTCAAACACGCCAAACTACGTGCAAAACTTTATCAAGAAGAAGCTATCACTAAAGAAACTATTAATAACTTGGGCGATTACGAATTAACTATAAAAATTGACCAGCCTTTATTTGATAAATTATTAATAGAAGCTCAATTAAAGCTAGAAGATATTTTACCTGAATAAATACTTTTAATTTATTGTCTTAAGTATTTTCATCATAAAAAAGGCGCTCAATGCGCCTTTTATTATTAGAGTACTTGGATCGTATTAGTTACGACGCATAGTATCGAAAAACTCGTCATTCGTTTTAGTTTTTGACAACTTCTCGAATAAGAACTCCATCGCTTCCAATTCGTCCATACTGTGTAAGAATTTACGCAAAATCCATAGATTTTGTAACTCATCTGGTTTAGTCAATAACTCTTCACGACGAGTACCTGAACGATTAATATTAATCGCAGGGAATACACGCTTTTCAGCAATGCGGCGATCTAAATGTACTTCCATATTGCCAGTGCCTTTAAACTCTTCATAGATTACATCATCCATTTTAGAGCCTGTATCAATCAGCGCAGTAGCAATAATGGTTAGGCTGCCACCCTCTTCAATGTTACGTGCTGCACCAAAGAAACGCTTAGGACGATGTAGGGCATTCGCATCCACACCCCCTGTCAGTACTTTAC
The DNA here is from genome assembly GCA_039797965.1 of Pseudomonadota bacterium. Taxonomy (GTDB): domain Bacteria; phylum Pseudomonadota; class Gammaproteobacteria; order Thiotrichales; family Thiotrichaceae; genus Thiofilum. The sequence continues at coordinate 29,945 of JBDKGX010000015.1, read as the reverse complement.
CAGAGGAAGGAACAACAGTGTTGTAAGCACGAGCTAAACGAGTAATGGAATCTAGTAGAATAACTACATCCATTTTATGCTCGACCAGACGCTTAGCCTTTTCAATCACCATTTCGGCAACTTGGACATGGCGAGTAGCAGGCTCATCGAAGGTCGACGATACTACTTCACCATGTACCATGCGAGACATCTCGGTGACTTCTTCGGGACGCTCATCAATCAACAAAACAATGAGGTAGCAATCGGGATAATTAGAGGTAATACTTTGCGCAATATTTTGCAGCATCAAGGTTTTACCTGCTTTGGGAGGGGCGATAATCAAACCGCGCTGCCCTTTACCAAACGGTGCAACAATATCAATCACACGTGCGGTAATATCCTCGCTACTACCATTACCACGCTCCATTCTTAAGCGTGAGCTAGGATGTAAAGGGGTGAGATTTTCAAAGAGAATTTTATTCCGCGCGTGCTCTGGGGCTTCCATATTAATGGTGTCCACTTTAAGCAATGCGAAGTAACGCTCACCCTCCTTGGGTGGACGAATTTTCCCTGTGACGGTATCCCCAGTACGTAAACCAAAACGCCGAATTTGGCTAGGTGAGACATAAATGTCATCAGCCCCTGCTAAATAGCTAGAATCTTGGGAGCGCAGGAAACCAAATCCATCCTGCAATATTTCTAATACACCGTCGCCATAGATATCCTCGCCGTTTTGAGCATGCGCTTTAAGCACGGCGAAAATAATATCTTGTTTCCGTGCGCGGGAAACACTATCCAGCCCCATTGATTGAGCTAACTCAAATAGTTCCGATGTAGGTGTCTTTTTTAATTCAGATAAGTTCATAGATGGAATAGATACGCTGAAGGCATATAATTATTGGGAATACTTGTCCCCTGCTCAAGATACTACTTAGTTTTGTGAAGTAGAAATTTAATCAGAGTCTCAATAAGGCTTAATACACAATTGTGATCTTTGAAGTATAGTCGCTATACGAGAGCTTTGGGACAAAACTGAAGGAAATTAGCCCAAGAAAAAGCTAATATCGTTAACGCTAACATGATTACAGTTTATTGTCTAGTACAATTCAAACAGGGGCAGGATGTTTTTAAAAGCATTCCTGCCACCTATCCATTATCAAAGATTGGGATTTAAAAAAGCTAACAATTGGGTCTTAGACATAGCCCCCATTTTTGTAGCTTGAATTTGACCAGCTTTAAATAACATCAAGGTAGGAATACCACGCACACCATAACGTCCTGGAGTTAAAGGATTATTATCAATATCCAATTTGGCAACTTTCAAACGACCTTGAAACTCGGCAGCAATTTCATCCAGTACAGGTGCTATAGCTTTACAAGGACCACACCATTCTGCCCAATAGTCCACTAATACGGGAATATCAGACTTCAATACATCTTGCTCAAACGAGGCATCGGACAGATGTACTATTATTTCATTACTCACTGCTTGACTCTCCATACTGAGGTGTACGTGTCGGTAAATAGCCTAAAAAGCGCTTATCGTATCGTACGCCTTCTATTCTTAATGTTGGCTGCTATTAGACTTGAACGCAAAACGCTCTAAGCTAATTATTAGCACGTTTTTTCGGCTTTCGCTCTAGTATTGAACTACGCAACGGCATAATAGTCCAATACTAGTATCATAAGACTAATATTTAAGGATTTGCTATATGTTAAAAACCCATTATCTCTATGGGCTAGTGATTGTAGGCTTAAGTACTCTTAGTTCTACTGCAATAGCTGAATTAAAATCTTACCAAGCTAGCTACGCAGTCGTTAAATCAGGATTGACATTAGGCACTATGACCAGTCGAGTAGCTATCAATGGTGCTAACTACAGCTTTTCACGCCAGACGCAGGCTAATGGTCTAGCCTCCTTGCTCAGTGGCGATAAAATCGACGAACAAGCACAAGGTACGCTTAAAGGTCAACGTCTTCAACCTAGTAGCTACTCTTATCACCATAAAAACAAACGCAAAGATCGCAGCGACCAATTTAAGTTTAGTACACCTACCTCGGTTACGGGGCAAAAAAATGGTGAATCCTACAGCCTAAAAGTACCCGCAGATACATTAGACCCTGGCAGTATGGAATTGCAGCTAGTGAACGATTTATCAACAAATCGACCATTAAATTACCACATTACAGAAAAAGGCGAATTGAGGAACTACACTTTAAATAAGCTCGGAAATGAAACAATTTCTGTACCCGCAGGACAGTTTAATACTATAAAAGTCCAAGTAGCACGTAACAATAGCGAGCGCCAAACTACGTTTTGGCTAGCGCCTGAATTAAATTATATGCCCGTCAGAATGCAACATCGTGAAGACGGGGATACTGTCGAGACACAACTTTTGAGTCATAACTAACGAGTGACTTAAAGGTCTGTGTGGCTAAAGGGGTGGTCATGAGAATGACCTAGGTGGGGCAACTTCGGTTGCCCTGCCGTTTTTTATTTACGGTTTTTGCGAAATTCCATTGCACTCGGGCATGGCTATTTTTTAATATCAAGCCCCATTCATGCGTAGGAGTTACAGCAATGTTCGGTGAATCGCACAATCTCGCTGATGAATTACCAGAATACAAAGATCAAATTCATCAAATGAAAACTGAAAATGCACATTTTGCTAAATTATTCGGTGAATATGATGAAGTAATCCATCAACTTCATCGTGTAGAACAAGGCATTGAAGTGCATGCAGATGATGTGGTAGAAGCGTTGAAATTAAAACGTCTTCACCTCAAAGATGCTTTGTACGAAATGCTCAAAAAATCTTAAGCGACTTAAGTACTATTTGTTTTAAGCCCTTCAGAGTTGAAAGCTCTGAAGGGCTTTTATATTACTAACGACAGAAAAGTACTCAGGATTAATCAATAACCTGAGGCACTAAATACAAGCCGTCCTCTACTTCAGGGGCAATCTGTTGATATTCATCCCGATGATTGGTTTCAGTTACCGTATCCTCGCGTAAACGTTGGATGGCATCATGTGGGTTAGCCATAGGAATAATACCTTGAGTATCAATAGCCTCTAGCTGATCAGCTAATACCAAAATATTGGATAAACTACTCGCATATTCACAGGCATTTTCATCAGAAACCGCTAACCGCGCTAAATTAGCCACCTTTTTTACTTCATCAATAGTAATAGCTGCCATCACATTACCCCGCTAATTTTTGCTTTAAAAGATCATTGAGAGTAGCGGGATTGGCTTTGCCTTTGGACGCTTTCATCGCTTGCCCTACAAAGAAACCAAACATTTTATCCTTACCACTACGGTACTCAGCCACTTGTTTAGGATTGGCGGCAATGATCTCATCAATGATGGCTTCAATCGCACCCGTATCCGTAATCTGTACTAAGCCTTTCACCTCAATAATACTATCGGCAGTACCTTCTCCATTCCACATCGCCTCGAACACGTCTTTGGCAATCTTATTAGAGATCGTATTGTCCTGAATGCGCTTCAGCAAACCTACTAAGTCATCCGCTTTAATCGGTAATTGCTCAAACTCTAGCTCAGCGCGGTTGAGACGCGCAGCTACTTCACCGTTCATCCAATTTGCAGCCAGTTTAGCGTCGCCAGTACTTTTAGCTACCGTTTCAAAGTACTCGGCTTCATCACGGCTTTGCACCAAAAGACCCGCATCATAAGTACTCAAACCATACTCGGATATAAAACGCGCTTTTTTAGTATCAGGTAACTCTGGCAAGGTGGCACGAATCGCTTCGATTTCTGCATCAGTCACCATGACAGGTAATAAATCAGGGTCAGGAAAATAGCGGTAGTCGTTGGCATCCTCTTTAGAACGCATAGAACGAGTCTCGCCCTTATCAGGATCGAACAGCACTGTTTCCTGCACAATCTGATCTTTTTTACCTTCCAGATTCAAGTCAATCTGCCGCTGTACTTCGTAGTTAATGGCTCGCTCAATAAAGCGGAAAGAGTTGAGATTTTTAATCTCAACACGAGTACCAAACGGTGTATTGGGTTTATGCACCGATACGTTCACATCACAACGGAACGAACCTTCTTGCATATTCCCATCACAAATCCCTAAGTAACGTACTAAGGAATGCAGCTTTTTCACATAAGCCACCGCCTCTTTAGCGCTACGAATATCGGGTTCAGATACAATTTCTAGCAGAGGAGTACTGGCTCGATTAAGATCAATACCTGATTGGCTAACAAAGCCTTCATGCACAGACTTACCTGCATCCTCTTCTAAGTGAGCACGAGTAATACCAATGCGTTTAACCGTACCATCTTCAAGCTCAATATCTAGATGCCCTTTACCTACAATCGGTAATTCAAATTGGCTGATTTGATAGCCTTTGGGTAGGTCAGGATAAAAGTAGTTTTTACGCGCAAATACTGAGCGTTTACCAATCTCAGCATCCAAAGCCAAACCTAATTTCACCCCAAACTCGACAGCCTTTTTATTAAGGACTGGCAAGACGCCAGGCATCGCTAGATCAACAAGGTTGGCTTGAGTATTAGGCTCAGCCCCATAGGCAGTAGACGAGCCTGAAAAAATCTTACTTTGAGTCGCTAGTTGAGCGTGAATCTCTAAGCCAATAACGATTTCCCATTCCATGTCACGCCTCCTTTATACAAACTGCGCTGGCATACGAGTGTGCCAATCAGTCATTTGTTGATATTGATGAGCAATATTGAGTAGTCGCGCTTCATTAAAGTAGTTACCGACTAATTGCATACCTACAGGTAAACCCGCTTGAGTAAAGCCCACTGGAATACTCATCCCCGGCAATCCCGCCAGACTCACCGGAATGGTATATAAATCCTCTAAGTACATGGCAACAGGATCATTAATCTTTTCGCCGATCTTAAACGCTGCGGTAGGTGCACAAGGCCCCATCAGTACATCCACTTCTTTAAACGCTTGCACAAAGTCGTCTTTGATCAAGCGACGAACTTGTTGGGCTTTCAGATAATAAGCATCATAGTACCCCGCTGATAAGGCATAAGCTCCTACCATAATGCGGCGTTTAACTTCCTCGCCAAACCCTTCTGCACGAGTACGTTTATACAAATCAGTCAAGTCTTTAGGATTCTCGCAGCGATAACCATAACGAACTCCATCAAAGCGCGATAAATTTGAGGAGGCTTCCGCTGGTGCTAAGATGTAATAGACCGGAACAGCTAAATGGCTATTGGGTAAATCCACTTCTTTGACGGTTGCACCTTGGGCTTCTAATGATTTGATCGCGGCTTGAATAATCGTAGCCACTTCATTATTTAAACCTTCCGCAAAAAACTGCTTAGGAATCCCAATCCGTAAGCCTGCAAGGGGGTTATTTAAGGTTGCTGTGTAGTCAGGTACGGCTTCAGTACTACAAGTGGAGTCACGCTCATCAAACCCTGCAATTACATTTAAGGTCAATGCACAGTCTTCAGCACTCACCGCCATAGGTCCACATTGATCAAGGCTGGAAGCATAAGCAATCATGCCATAGCGCGAAATGCGTCCGTAGGTAGGCTTTATCCCTGTAATACCACAAAAGGACGCAGGCTGGCGAATCGAGCCACCTGTATCACTCCCCAGTACCATAGGCGCTAAACGTGCCGCTACCGCAGCAGAACCACCACCTGATGAACCACCGGGTACATGTTCGGTATTCCAAGGATTACGCACACAACCATAAGCAGAGGATTCATTAGATGAACCCATCGCGAATTCATCCATATTATTTTTGCCAAGGAGTACACCACCTGCCTTTTTAAGTTGGGTGGCGACATGGGCATCGTAAGGAGAAATAAAATTATTAAGGATTTTGGAGCCTGCTGTGGTCAGTACTCCAGTGGTGCAATACAAATCTTTGAGCGCGTAAGGTACTCCCGCTAATGGACTCGTTAGCTCCCCTGCACGAATACGATTGTCAATAACTTCAGCGCTTTTTAGGGCTGACTCTTGAGTTACGGTAATGTAGGTGTTGAGGGCTGGGTCAAAGCGCTCGATGCGGTCTAGGTAGGCTTTGGTCACTTCCATGACAGAAAATTGACCCGAAGTAATCCCCTGATGCAGCGCCTTAATTGACAATGCTGTCAATGCACCGGAGGTGGTATCGGTCTGAGACATGAGTTTCTCCGTTTGACGGGACGATGTTAGTGGTAACGAGTGGGCAACGTTATTGTCATTAGCATACCCAAACGTCAAGATCATAAAGGTAGGCGATTATAGCAGATGGGTGGTGGAAGCCACTAGATTAAGCCTGTGCTGAAATGGAATTGAGGCTGATACTTAAAACACTTATTTTAAACTTTAAACGCTAGGCGAATGCCTACTTCACCTGCTGCAAGACATAGAAATTAATATCAGCAAAACACTCCTATAATAGATAATAGTAAGATTGAATAAAAACTCTATCAGAAAAACTTCTTCCTTCGATTTTTCTAATCGCAAATATCTTTTACCAAAATTACTAATCATATCTCTCCGATAAAATCCTAAAACATTTAATACTCTGTGATGCTTTAACGTCAGGCTGTTATTTAGAGCGAGTACTTATGAGTACTAACTCTTTGATCCTAGAGCAGTCAAGTTTTGACCTTTCCTCTTATCCGACTAAATACTCAGTATTCCAAGCTTTCGCTTAAGCTTTTGCTCATAATAATAACTATAACCACACCACCACTATGACTGTTATCCGTGTTTTTGGGCTAGTACTAGGGCTACTAATCAGTACTACACCGAGTTATGGCTCCTATAGCGAGGATTTTCAAGCGCTGGGCATTGGTATTCAAACCACTTATCAAAATACTGCTCGCAGTTTCACCCAGCAACGAGGTTCAGCCTTTGGAGGTATGGATTCAACACCTATTACAGCAGCACCCCGACCTTGTAACCTACACGATACGATGCGTACAACGGAGAACTGTATTCAGCGCTCCTCTGCCATTCAAGAAGCCTTGCAAGAACAAGCTAAATACTTAAATCGTGTTTCTAATAACAAAGTACTGGGCGCCTCTGTACAAGTGAGCAAAGCCGAATTAGAACAAACGATTAAACGCCTTATCTCTTGGAATCGTGGTAATCCACAAAGCCTAGCAGATATGTTTTTCCTCCAAGAGTTAAACTTTAATGATCAAGCAACTGGCGCTAAATATACTGGTTACATCACCCCTGCCCTTAATGTAAAACGTACTCCAGATCGACGTTTTCGAATCCCCATTTACACCAAACCTAAATCAGGACGTCTCCCCTCTCACTCTGAAATTACACAAGGAGCATTAGCGGGTAAGGGCTTAGAAATTGCGTGGACAGATGATCCCGTTGAGTTGTATTTTGCACAAATTCAAGGGGCGGCTAATGCGATTTTTCCCGATGGCACCCTAGCGACATTGACTTACGCAGGAAATAATGGGCAACCCTATAAACAAATAGCTCTTTACTTAAAAGCCAAGGGCTATAAAACCACTGCTTTAGGGAACGACTCTATTCGCCAATGGCTACGTGATAACCCCGACAAAACGGCTGAGGTACTTTTATCCAACCCTCGCTTTGTCTTTTTTAATCTTAAAAATGGTCGACCTAAAACGGCTATTGGCTCCTCCGTCATTCCTTGGCATACCATCGCTGTAGACGATAAACACATTCCTTTAGGCTCAGTTTTATTAGCCGAATTGCCTGTTTTGGATACCCATGGGCAGGAACAAGGCTCACAGTGGCAATTACTTTTTGCTCAAGATCGTGGCGGTAATATTCAAGGCGCCGCTCGCATCGACTTATATCTAGGCACCGCACACAATGCTGAAGTACTGGCTCAGCGTATTACAGGCTACCGAAGGACTTTTTTACTGCGCCCCAAAAACGGCTAAAAATAGTATGAGCGGTTAGCGCAGTTCAGACTATTGACTGGTATAGCAGCCTACACTTGCTAAAAAAACCCCACAGTAGGCTGCATCATGTTAAATAATACTGATTGGATTATCATCGCTATTGCCTTAGCTTCTGCCACCATTGCTTTATTATTTCTACGCCCACAAACTCGTAATCGAGATATTATTCGACTACGAGACTTACGTAATCAAGCGGAGCAAGAGCAAAAACAAAGTTCACAATGGCTCACCACTTTAAAACTCGCCGCACAACAAGCGGGTAGCCTAAATGAGCAAGCTCAGCAACATGCGCAAAGCATCGAAATGCACCAAGCCCAATGCCAAGCTCACTACGAAACCTCTAAAGAGTTACTCGAACAAAGTTTGGAAACAGAAAGCGAATTACGTCAAATAAGTACCCACTTAGGTGAGCGCTTAAAGCATATTCAAACCTATTGGGACGAACAACTCGACGATACTGTTAACACCGTGCAACAAATTCGTGATCGGCTTCAAACCAGTTTAGAGCAAGTTGAAACCAGTCTAAAACGTTTACAAGACCAAGAAAACCTAGCTCAAACGCTTACCGAACAATTAAACGAACAATATCAAGAACAAAATCGTACCCATGATTTAACGGTACGTTTATCCCAAGAGTTACGTTCGCATTTAGATTTACTGGTCAAAGAATCAGGGCATTCATTAGAGTACTTACGCTTATCTCAGCAGCAAAATAGCCAGTTGACTCAACATTTTGAAACAGAGTTAGCGGATATGGAAAAACAAGCCAGTGAACACTTTACCCAGCTTTATCAAAGCAGTGATCAAGCTCGCCAAGAATTAAAAGCCAGCGTGACAGAGGCTCGCCATCATTTGGCAACCCTACGTCGCTATGAAGAGCAAAGTACTTTAGCCAGTCAAGTGATTTATCAAAATAGCACTAAGCTAGAACAACTCAATTTAGAGCAACTGATAAAAATTGTTCACTCCACTCAAAAACTCTGCCGCGATTTAGAACAACGCTTAACTAAAACTAGTGAAGTATTAGGGCATCTTACGCCTAGCAATCATTATGAAAATGCTAATAAGGAATATGCGTTAGCGATTAATCACTAATAAGAATCCAGCAATACTTTACTGCTTTAATAGGTTAATTAGTACTAACTTTGTTCAATTCTTACCACTAATCAGGGACTAGCAAGCTTTCACTATTATTTTGATTGAAGATAAAATATATTTATTTTAATTCTAAAAAAATAAGAGTGTCCCCATGAAATCTGCATCACGTTTGTTTAGTAAGATAAGCTTTGTAGGAGTTATGGTTTTAACACCTATGGCTAGCATAGCAGGTACAGGTACTGCCTATTTATGGTATACGAACCCCACCTCCGATATCTTGATGGCCACGGTTAATGTCAATAAAACTTATAATCAGACTTACTTCTCTATTCTAGGTTGGAATACCAATAAAGAAGGTATGGGGTACTTAGGCATCCAAACTCATAATAATGGTGAGCCCACCTACAACCTTACCCTTGACGACCCTGTGAATAGTACAGGCATACCGATTAAGGCTGTTTACACTAAACCCCTGACCCAAACTTCACCCATAGGTATTAAACAAGAAGGTCTAACTTATACTGACTACAGTAGCAGTTGGCTACTTAACCAACCCGTTACCGCTTTAGTACGCTCATGGACAACGCCAACAGGTACACAATTAGGTCTGTGGACATTCGATACGGCATTCAACTCTTGGACACAACATGCCATTTTTGAAACGCCTGTGCGAGATGTAACTTTTGCCGCCTATAGTGCCACTAGCTTTTTAGAGAACTGGGGTGGTTTAAATAAAACCATTACCCGCTCAGCTGATTATTATAATGTGTGGGCGCGTTCGACCTTAGGGACTTGGAGCTCAATCAGCCAAGCAGGCATGACTGTTAGCGAAGGTACACCCACAACTGCTAAACAACATGGTTTAGACAGCTCAGGTAGTCGCTTTGTCTTACAACAAGGAGCTGATTATACCTTTGGGTTTAATAATCCTTTGCAACTCACCTCTAAATCAACGGATACCAGCCCCACTATAGCCCCTTTACAGTTAACGTCTTATACCTATTTCTATAACTCTACTACTCCACAAATACAGATTAATTGGTCTATTGCTAATACTGGAGCCCCCCAGTTTTCCTATAAAGTTATAGCTACCAAAGCCTTAACCGGAGAGGTAGTAGCCTCACTGACTAATGTAGTACCTCACACTCGTAGTATTACCTTGCCTTTGCCTACTGTGAGTAGTGTGACGGATGTAGATATTAAGTTAGTACTACAAGACGTTATAGACAGAACCACAAGCTACACCATTGCCCGCGTAGCATTGCCTGTTATAGCAAGCCCCACGCCTTCACCAACTCCGACTCCAACCCCCACACCGACTCCTTCGCCGACTACTTACCCTGACCCTAAAGTACCGACTTATACTAATTTGAAATTACAGTCTGTTAACTCAGGGATGCTTTTAACGGTTAATACGTCCTATAGCTTGTCACTAGGGTTCTTGAGCTTTAACTTATCTAATAACTCCACGATTACCCAAGACTATTCAAACTTGTTTGGTAATAACCAAACATGGCGTATCGAACCTACACTCTATGCTAATGAATTCAATATCCGCTCCAGCTCAAATAACCAATGCTTGAATGTCCCCTCTTATACTGAAGGCGCTTATCTCAACACCGCCAACTGCTCATCTAATGCGGGCGTACGCTTCCGTATCAAAAGCGACAAATATGGTCGTCCTACCTTAGTCTCAAGCATGACTGGAAAATGTGTGGATGTACCCAATTCCAGTAAGTTGGCTGGTGAAAAACTCGTACAATGGGGATGCCATGGCGGAGCCAATCAAGCATGGAGCTTAAACTACTAATACACTAAAAGTACTCCACTCTAATCAACCAATGCACAGGGGAATCACACACTCCCCTGTGCCTATTTCAAAGTACTTGCTCTTGTTGTTGTAACTCCCATAGCTCCGCGTATTGCCCTTGTAAAGCTAATAACTCTTGATGAGTACCTTGCTCAATAACTCGACCTGCATCCAGTACTACAATCTGATCAGCATTCACAATAGTTGATAAACGATGAGCAATAATCAAAGTAGTATGATGTCCTGCCACCTCTTCCAACGTTCTTTGAATGGCACGTTCAGTTGTACTGTCCAATGAGGAAGTGGCTTCATCAAAAATCAACAGTGGAGGTTGTTTTAAAATCGCCCGTGCAATAGCAACCCTCTGTTTTTCACCCCCCGACAATTTCAAGCCACGCTCACCTACTACGGTATTCCACCCTTCAGGCAAACTCTCAATAAAATCTAAAATCTGCGCCATACGTGCCGCTTCATGCAGCTCGGTTTCGGTGGCGGTAGGTCTACCGTATTGCAGGTTATAACGTAAAGTATCGTTAAAGAGCACGGTATCCTGTGGCACTATCCCAATCACTTGGCGAAGGCTGCTTTGCGTCACTTCACGGATATCTTGCCCATCAATACTGATTGCGCCCCCAGTGACATCATAAAATCGATATAACAACCGCGCTAACGTCGATTTTCCCGCGCCACTGTGCCCTACTACGGCTACGGTTTTTCCTGCTGGAATGGTGAGAGTTAAGCCATGCAAAATTTGCCGATCAAGCTGATAAGCAAAATTGACCTGCTCAAAACGTACTGCACCCTTAAATATTTGTAAGGGTTTGGCATCCAGTGCGTCTTGGATTTCTGGTTTTTGCTCTAGTAAGCGAAACACCGTATCCATATCAGCCAACGTGTATTTCAATGAACGATAGATCATGCCCAAGGAGTTGAGCGGAATAAAAAGCTGTAACATAAAGGCATTAACCATCACCAAACTACCAATCGACATCGTGCCATTCAGCACATCTTGCGCCGCAACCCACATAATAAGGGTGACACCTAGCGCAATAATTGCCGATTGACCAAAATTCAGCGCCGACATACTGGTTTGGCTTTTGACCGCATAACCTTCCCATTTTGTGAGGGTGTGGTCATAGCGCTCTAATTCGAGGTTTTCATTATTAAAGTACTTGACCGTTTCGTAATTCACTAAGCTATCAATCGCTTGATTATTCGCTTGAGAATCAAGGGTATTCATCACATGACGATCATCCATCCGCCAATCCGCCATGCGTAAAGTAAAGATCACATACAACACAATCGTACCAAACGTTATCAGTGCAAAAATCGGGGGATAATCCCGCAGCAAAATAATACCGACTAACACAAATTCAACCATAATCGGAATAATGCTAAAGGTCATAAAGTTCATGAGTGAACTAACCGACCGAGTGCCACGCTCCAAATCACGACTGATGGCACCGATTTTGCGCTCTAAGTGAAAACGTAACGATTGAGCATGTAAGTGTTCTAGTACTCGCATCGAGAGCCGCCGCATAGCACGATAGCGCACCCGTGCAAACACCACATCGCGCAACTCATTAAAAGCAGCACTCAATAACCGTAATAAACCATAAGCTAATAATAAACCTATCGGTAAAACGAGTACTTGCTCTGGTTTGTGCTCTAAGGCATCAACAATACCCTTTAAAGCCACAGGTACCCCCACGGTGGCTACTTTTGCCAGTACTAAGCAAGTAAGCGCAAATAGCGCCCTCCCCCAATAATCCAGTAAAAATGGCAGTACTGATTTTAAGTTGTACCAATCACGCCGATCCGTATGAGGGCGTTGTGTACGTGATGAACCCATCATTTTATGTATTTCCTAACAGACAATGGCATAATGGTACTTTGATTTAGCCCATCCTGCCCTCATGAAAGAACGTATTCAAAAACTCCTTGCCCACGCTGGTTATGGTTCACGCCGCGAAATTGAACGCTGGATTGAAGCAGGCGAGGTTATGGTCAATGGTAAACCCGCCGAATTGGGACAACCGATTGAAACTCACGATCAGATTAGTTTAAAAGGTCGCCGTATTCATTTAGAAGCCCGTTTAGTGACTGTGCCTAAAGTGATTATGTATCACAAAAAAGCGGGCGAGATGTGTACGCGCTCTGACCCTGAAGGGCGTCCTACCGTATTTGATAGCTTACCCCGCCTGCAACAAGGACGCTGGGTCATGGTCGGACGTTTAGACGTTAATACTGATGGCTTATTACTCTTCACCACTGATGGTGAGTTAGCTAATAAACTAATGCATCCTTCTACCGAAATCGAACGCGAATATGCGGTGCGAGTACTCGGTGAAGTCAATGAAGACATGATTAAACAGCTCGAAACGGGAGTGCAACTCGAAGATGGTATGGCAAAATTTGACTCGGTCAAAGATGCCGGCGGCGAGGGTGCGAATCACTGGTATCACGTCATTTTACGTGAAGGGCGCAATCGTGAAGTGCGACGTTTGTGGGAAGCGGTGGGTATTACCGTCAGTCGCTTGATTCGGGTGCGTTATGGCATTATCGGTTTGCCACGCTATTTACGCCAAGGACATGCCGCTGAGTTAGATGTCAAAGTCATGCGCAAACTTTATGAATCAGTGGGTTTGACCTTTGATGATGGCACTTTAGACGCACATAAACCTATCCGTCGTAGCAGCCCAGAGCGTGGCGATCGGGTAGAACGTCCTAATCGTAGCGAAGCCCCTAAAAAACGCTTTGAACGCGACTACGAACGTGATGTGGACGGTCGCCGTTCGTCTAAACGTCCTAATAGCTCCACTACCCCTTCTCGCTCCCCCTCATCACGCCCTACAGGACGTCACCGTTAGTTAGAGCACTGAGTACTTTTATGTTAGGGTTAAAATCAATCTTAGCCCTAATATAATAACAATGCATAAATACATTTTAATCGGGATTGCCCTAATTACCTGTTGGTATTTTTTTGGGCATACTGAAAAAGTTATTTTAGGTGCAGGCGCACTGGCTCCCAAAGCACCGCAGCAAATACCTGTTAATATTCCTGCCTTTACCTTTAAAAATCACCAGATTACACCCTTAGCCGAATTTGAAATCAAAGCTAAAGTACTCTCTCGTAAAAACTATACCTTGGACGCCATTGCCGATTTAGTCCCAACAGACTTAGCATTAGGCTGGGGCAATATGTCTGATGAGCGTATTGTAAATGACTTTAATATTAGCCAATCCAATCGCTGGTATTACTTTAGAACACATACTGACCTCATTTCAGTCCATGAAGCCCATAACTCTAGTGCTAATATGCACATTATTCCGGGCAATGACTTAGTAGAAATTCGTTTAAAACGAGTCAAAATGGGAGAGATTATTAATATAAAAGGCTATTTAGTTAAATTTACTGCACCTGATGGACGAACCTACATCAGCTCCTTATCCCGTGAAGATACGGGAGCCGGAGCTTGTGAAATTATCTTAGTCGCTGACCTTTGGACTGACTATTACTAGCCATGAGTACTTTAAAAAAACTACCCAATTGCCAACGGTTTATGATCTTTTAAATAGCCCTTAGGGCGAATCGCAACCGTGCAAAGTACTGAAGTACATAGTCGATCGTGCTCATCATACAAACCATATTCAAACGTAGGCGTACTACGTTTATGCGCTAATAACTCATCGCGAATTTGCCGCTCTAACTCCTCTGGAAAATCAAAACGCAACTCTAAATGTGTCAATCCCGCTCGACGAAAATCGACCGCTAATTTACGTGTCCAAACATCATAATTTTTAAATACTTTGGCACAAGCTAGTGGCGCAATAGGATCGGCTAAAGAGGCTTGAAACCCACCAAACATTCCACCCCCCATATTTCTAGAAATAGCCGTTAGGGGTAATTTAATCCGAATATGACGCCACTCATTTTCGAGGGCAAGTACTTTAATACGCATCATCCACCATGCCGGATACCACTCTAAACGTTTAGCATCCGACAGAAAACTAAAATGCTTATTTAGAAAATTGGCAATATTCAATCTTAATTACTCACTCACTAATTGCGATAATAATGAGGCTTTCTTTTCTTGTTGCAGATGTAAACGCAAACGTTGTCCTCGAAAAACACTCATTAAATCTTGTAGCGCTTCATCAAAATCGTCATTAATCACTAAATAATCATATTCATTGTAATGAGACAGCTCACGTTGAGCATCGCGCATTCGTCTAGCAATAACTTCATCGCTATCTTGGCGGCGATTGCGTAAACGCTCTTCTAATGCACGACGACTGGGAGGCAATATAAAAATACTAATGACATTATCGGTACGTTGGCGGACTTGTTGCGCCCCTTGCCAATCAATTTCTAAAATCACATCTAAACCAGCTTTGAGATGCTCATCCACCGTTTTACGCGAAGTACCATAGTAATTATCAAAAACTTGGGCATATTCTAATAAATTGTCATCAGCAATTTCTTGTTGAAATTCTTCAATAGATACAAAGTGATAATGTTTACCTTCCTCTTCACCGGGGCGGGGTTTACGAGTCGTGTAAGATACTGATACAACCACCTGATTTAATTCTTGCTTTAACGCATTTAACAAACTGGTTTTGCCACCACCGGAGGGGGCTGAAACGATATAAAGTTGTCCAATCTTCACGCTATACTCCTAAGATGTAGCACCCAAAATCCTGAACGCATGTCTGAATGACTAGGGGAGTTGGGGTTAAATATGCGATTATACGGCTAAGACACCCCAGTTAAAATCGCAAGAAGCGATAGGAGCTAAGCAATATCATGATTCAAGTCATACCAGTTCCAGCTTTCACCGATAATTATATTTGGTTTATTACCAAAGCCCTTGAAAGTACTCAGCCTAATAGTGATGAGTTTGTTACACCCACCACAAATGACTCTATTAGTATTGAACATTCTACCGTTGAATCTACACCTAAACGTCCGGTAGCTATTGTTGACCCCGGTGATGCGCCAACAGTGCTCACTGCCTTAGAGGCGGGACATTTTGAGCCTATTGCTTTATTGATTACCCATAAGCATCGTGATCATGTGGGGGGGATTGCAGGTATTTTAGAGCGCTATCCTCATTTACCTGTTTATGCCCCTCTCAATGAAGACATTCCTCATCGAACACAAGCACTACAAGAAGGTGATACGGTACAGCTAGAGCCGTTAGGTCTAGAGTTAAAAGTACTCGATGTCAAAGGTCATACTGCCGGACACATTGCCTACTACGGTGACAATAGTTTGTTTTGTGGGGATACCTTATTTGCGAATGGTTGTGGTCGAGTCTTTGATGGCACATTAGAGGATTTATATCACTCCTTACAAAAAATCGCCCAATTGCCCGCTGATACTTTAGTGTATTGTGCTCATGAATATACGGTGGACAATTTAGGATTTGCTAAATGGGTAGAGCCCGATAATAAAGATATTGAAGCACGCTTAGAGTCTAGTTGGGATTTATTAGAGAGTGGTAAATTTACCGTGCCTTTTATTTTAGGCTATGAATTTATTACTAATCCTTTTTTACGCACGCATATTCCAGACGTAATAGCTAAGGCTGAAAAAGTCGCTGGACGCGCCTTGCATAACCCCGCAGAAATCTTTGCCACGTTACGGATTTGGAAAGATACCGAATACGATTAAATTTCAGCAACACTCGTGACAAATACTAGCTCCGCCTACTATTTGTCATGAGTACTTAATGCCTTGCATCCTCATTAATTTCGACTCAACACCTCGCTTTGCCGAAGTTTCAGCCACAATACTCGTCTCTTATTAATGCTGCTATGATTATCCTCAGCCAAACTTTGAGAGGTTTAATATGCAAACATTAGGTAATTTTATTAATGGGCAACGCGTGGCTAGTACTAGTGGTCGTACCGCCCCTATATTTAATCCGGCTATAGGCAAACAAACTAGGCAAGTTGTACTCTCCAGTGCTGATGAAACTCGTCAAGCTATCACTGCCGCACAAAATGCTTTTAGTGAGTGGAGCAACACTCCCCCCCTGCGTCGTGCACGAGTGATGTTTAAATTTAAAGAACTGATTGAGCAAAATCGTGAAGAACTCACGGCTCTCATTACCTTCGAACATGGCAAAGTACTCTCTGACTCTCACGGCGAATTAACACGTGGACTCGAAGTGGTTGAATTTGCCTGTGGCATTCCTCATTTACTCAAAGGTGAACACTCTCTCAATGTCGGTACAGGCGTTGATAGCCATACGCTGATGCAACCACTAGGTGTCTGTGCAGGGATTTCGCCGTTTAATTTTCCGGTCATGGTACCGATGTGGATGTTTCCCATAGCACTAGCCTGTGGCAATACCTTTGTGATGAAACCCTCGGAAAAAGACCCCACACCCGCTTTCCGTATTGCCGAGCTATTAAAAGAGGCAGGATTGCCCGATGGTGTATTTAATGTCATCAATGGCGATAAAGAAGCGGTTGATGTACTCCTCACTGACCCACGGGTTCAAGCGGTTAGTTTCGTAGGCTCCACACCTATTGCTGAATATATTTACGCCACAGGCTCCCAGCATGGCAAACGAGTACAGGCTTTAGGTGGTGCTAAAAATCACATGATCATTATGCCCGACGCTGATGAAGATCAAGTCGTTAGCGCGCTCATGGGAGCTGCATATGGGTCAGCTGGTGAGCGTTGCATGGCGATTTCTGTGGCAGTATGCGTCGGTGATGAAGTCGCAAATAAACTAGTCAATCGTCTTGCCAGTGAAATCGACACGCTAAAAGTTGGCAACGGTTTATCGCTATATGAGCCGCATATGGGACCTTTAGTCACTAAAGAACATGCCGCGAAAGTTAAAAGCTATATTGATCTAGGGGTCGCTGAAGGCGCCACTTTAGTCCGCGATGGTCGCACACTGATGGAACATGAAGATTATGAAGAGGGTTTTTTCATCGGCGCAACCTTATTCGATCACGTCACTGAAGGTATGCGCATTCATAGCGAGGAGATTTTTGGCCCTGTGTTAAGCGTGATGCGTGTCAATAGCTATGAAGAAGCCCTAGCTATTATTAATCGCCACGAATATGGCAATGGTACAGCGATTTTTACTCGCGACGGCGATACTGCTCGGCAATTTTGCGAAGAAGTGCAAGTCGGAATGGTAGGGGTCAATGTTCCTATTCCCGTACCCATGGCATTCCACAGTTTTGGTGGTTGGAAACGCTCGATTTTTGGTCCCTTAAATGTACATGGTACAGATGGAGTACGCTTTTACACCCGCATGAAAACCATTACGACTCGCTGGCCTACAGGCATTCGAGTAGGTAATGAATTTTCTATGCCTACCATGAAATAAATCTGCGCTAGCACCACGCTTTCCCAAAGCTGGGAGAGCGTGGGGATGAGGGTTTTACTTCCGGTTCCGCAACAAAGCCTGCGCCCAATAATTTGAAATAGCACGCGCCGCTTCACGTCCGCCTAAACCAAACGCAATCGCTAACGCAATAGCTACTGCACCCAAGGTAAAACCAAAAGCCATGTTAACAATATTATCGGCTAAGCCCATCGCTCTTAAGCCCATCGCTAAAACCAACCCTAAAATCCCAAAACGAGCAATAGTGGCTACTACAGGACTAGTGGTAGTTAATAGTTTATTATAAGCCAGAGTACTTAAGGCATAGCCAATGACTAAAATCACGGCGCCAATTAAAATATTACCGCCAAAATCTAATACCCTAGCAAAGATATCTGAAACTAAATCAATCCCTAAAGTACTAACAGCCGCTGTAGTAGCCGTGAGCATGGCGAAAAACATAATTACCTGTCCAATTAAATCGGTTAGGGTATAGCGCTGATTAAAAACACTGTTAATACCTAAACGTTGAGGCCATAAATTAACTCCCATGCTACTTAGTAAATTACTCATCAGCTGCACCGCAAATTTAGTCACGAAATAAGTGACTACTAAAATAACGGCTGCCCCAATAATATTAGGAATAATTGCCATTAGTTTATTCAACATATTAGAGGCAGGAATAGTAATAGCCGGAATATTAAGTACGCCTAACGCAGCAATAATAATCGGTAACAATAACGCGGCAAATATAAAAGTACTACCAAACTTAGCTAATTGAAAATCTTGCTTAGTCGTCCGCCCCATTAGTTGCTGCTCTACTTTATTTAACCCCACACCAGCTAGACCTGATACGATTTTGGCGATAATCCAGCCTGCATAGCCAATCACACCTGCCCCAATAATATTAGGTACTACATTTAAAAACTTATTGAGCATAGCTTCTAAGGGTTGCATAACACCTGTTAAACCAAAGTGTTGTAATACCGCTAACAGGACAAATAACGTCAAAACTGCTTTGATTAATGAGGCTAAAGGTCGAGCTAAATTATACCGCTCTAATAAGCTAACACGCTCAAAAAGTCGTCTAAATAATCGTGCAATAAAACCCACGATAATCAGACCAATCACTAAAATAGCCAAGCCAATTAAAGCATGACCTAAACGACTAGAAGCCCACGGGCCCAGCCATTGATTAATAGAAGCTAGAAATGTGTCCATTGTGATTCCTTACTTATTCTTCAGTACTTTAATTAACAGGTATAAAAATAATTTCACTATAATGATCAGCAGCTACTGGATGAGATTTTGGCTGTTTGAGCTGACTCAAACCTTCGATATTAATGCGATTAGAATTAATTCCCTCATAAACTAAAGCATTTTTAATTTGCTGACTGCGTGCTAATGATAAAATAGAGTCATTATTAAAATTATCAGTAGGCTTAATATAACTGCGTACGACCCCTTTAATATTGGGGTATTGTTTTAATAGCTCAGCCAGAGCTATTAACTGATTGGGAGATTCCTTGGTAATTTGAGCAGTATTATCTGTAAAATCAATATAATCGAGCACGATAGGCTTACCCCATTGCTCAGCCGCCATATAATTTTCAACCCTAGTTTTAAATTGCTCACTGCTAAATAATGGTTGAATGGGTAATGAAGTATTCGCTTTACCATCAATTTCTAATGGTGGAGTACTTGGCTTACTAACCACTGAAGTATTAAGACTGGTTGTTTGGGGAGGGAGATTTGAAGGCTTATTTTCAGCATCATTTGGAGTCACTACTTCTAATTGAGTACTTTGTGGTAATGGAGTAGCCTCAACAATGGTATTAGTACTTTGCTCTGATAGAATGGGCGTATTAACTCTTTCTGTAACGATATTATTATTTGTAGCCGAGTTATTAATAATAGGATTGTTTAATTTCTCAGCCGTGCCTATTAAAGTACTAGTCGGTTGAGTACTTTTATTAATCTCTAAAGTACTGGGCATTGAAGCCAATTGAGCTTGATATTGAGCCTCTAATTCTTTGCGGGTTTGCTCTAATGTTAATTGGTTTGAGGCTGTTAACTCCAACCGTAGCTTTTCTAGGGATTGTTGCTGTTGAGCTAATAATTCACTGCGAACTTGATTCAGCTCCGCCTCTGATAAAGGGGTTGGAGTACTTTTAAAAGCTAGTGAGCGTGGAGTACTTCCATTGTTAGTTTCATCAACACTACTAACAGCCGTTATTGCTGGCACTGTGACAGCCTCAGTCACGATGGGAGTACTTTTAGCACCTGAAACTAGCGAGGGTAATGAGGGATTAAGCCAGTAATACAGCAAGCCGAATAATAAAACTACTGCCCCCGCCACACCATATTCTAGGGTATTGGGGTCGGCGTTTACGGTAGCCAAGTCATCTTGTGTGGTGGACATAGATTACTATCCTAAGTGTCAAAAACGATGTTAGTACTAGGCGCACCAATATCTGGCATTGAGCCACTCATTAGGCGTACTTAACGGTTACTTAGAATTTAGTAATGCCCCATACAATAAGACGGTAGCAGATGGATATACGTGTAAATCAAAGGGATAGACGCAGCCTTTGACTTTTAAATCAGAGGTTTTAAAACCTTTTTTTAGTAATATTGTGGTTGGCTATATGAAAATGTGTAGATCAGAACATAAGAGGCAAAGTACTTGAAGCCTCATCAAGTACTTACATAACGAACGTATCTGAAAGCCTATACTGGCTAATTAAATCTTCAACATAGTCTTACGATAATGCTTTAATTCAGCAATCGAGTCTTTCACATCATCTAATGCTAAATGTGAGGATTCTTTAGTAAAACCGTCTAGACTAGCCGGATTCCAGCGTTTGCCTAACTCTTTTAAAGTACTGACGTCTAAGTTGCGATAATGGAAAAAGCGCTCCAGCTCCGGCATACACCGCGCTAAAAAACGGCGATCTTGGCAAATGCTATTGCCACACATAGGGGAATCACCCGCTGGTACATATTGACTTAAAAATGCAATCGTTTGGCGCTCGGCTTCGGCTTCATCGACATCACTGTCTTTCACGCGCTGAATCAAACCGGAATGACCGTGTTGGTGCTGATTCCAGTTATCCATAGCTTCAAGTACTTCATTCGACTGATGAATTGCAAATACAGGGCCTTCGGCAATGATGTTTAAATCTTTATCGGTAACGATGGTCGCAATCTCAATAATGCGATCATTAAAGGTGTCGAGACCCGTCATCTCCAAATCAATCCAAATTAAGTTAGTATCACTAAAGCTCATATATCATCCAGTCACAGTCGAGTTTAAATTGACGTATGGGTGCATCATGCAGTAAATCCATACCTATTATTGGTTGAATAGTAACAGAAAAGCTTATGCAAACCTTTACCGTCTTATTTCTTATTTTCTTATTGGCTTATATTGGGGTGCAATTATGGTTGTCATTGCGCCAATCCCAACACGTTAGCCAACATCGTGGTGCAGTCCCTGCTGCTTTTGCGGGCAAGATTACCTTAGAGCAACATCAAAAAGCTGCCGACTATACGCTAGCTAAAGGGCGTTTTGGACGTATCGAACTCATGATCGGGTTGGTAGTCATGTTAGTGTGGACATTAGGAGGGGGCTTAGAATGGCTAGATCAAAGCTGGCGAGCGATGAATGGGAGTCCACTTTATACAGGTGTTGCAGTCATTCTCAGTCTCTTAGTGATTAGCAGTGTGATTGATCTACCTGCTGGGCTATATCGTACTTTTGTACTGGAAGAAAAGTTTGGTTTTAACAAAACTGACCTCAAAACTTACTTTATTGATATGGCAAAAGGCACAGCGTTGACTTTAGTTATTGGCGTGCCGCTCATTATGCTGATTCTGTGGTTAATGGAGTCGATGGGTGAGTACTGGTGGTTATATGCTTGGGGAGTACTTACCGCTTTTTCACTGATGATGATGTGGGCTTATCCTAAATTTATTGCCCCCATTTTTAATAAATTTGCTCCACTGGCTAATGGTGAAGTGGCTGATCGGATTAATGCCTTACTGTCACGCACAGGCTTTAATAGCAATGGCATTTTCGTAATGGATGGTTCGAAGCGCTCGGCTCATGGCAATGCCTATTTCACAGGCTTTGGCAAAAATAAGCGTATTGTGTTTTTTGACACCCTGTTAGAACACTTAACCCCCGCAGAAGTTGAGGCGGTTTTAGCGCATGAATTAGGGCACTTTAAACGTAAACACATTATCAAAGGCATGATAGTTTCGATGACGATGACTTTTGTGAGTCTTGCCGTATTAGCGTGGCTGATGAAACAGACTTGGTTTTACAATGGGTTAGGGGTGAGTGAATCTTCTACTTACATGGCACTCTTGCTATTTATGGTAGTGAGTCCTGTGTTTACCTTTTTTATAGGGCCTGTGATGGCATGGTGGTCACGCAAGCATGAGTTTGAAGCCGATGCTTTTGCTGCCCAACAGTCGAGTGCTACGGAACTGATTAGTGCTTTAGTGAGTCTTTACAGGGAAAATGCGAGTACTTTAACACCTGATCCCTTACATTCGGCGTTTTATGATTCGCATCCACCTGCGTCGATTCGTATCGCGCACTTACAACAACAGAACCTTGGGGTAACGTAATGATGAAACCACTACTAGGCATATTAACCACTGCCTGTGTTATTTTTCATCCCACTGTATTTGCGATGGATGCTGCCTTAGGGCAGCGTCTATTTAGCCAATCCAAATGCTTGGAATGTCATAGCGCTGAATCTTTTATGCCTCCACAGCGCAAAGTCCAAAATTTGCAACAACTCGAACAAAAAGTTCGCCAATGTGATGCGAATTTAAGTACTAATTGGTTTGATGATGAAATTTTAGCAGTTGTTAATTATCTCAATCAGACCTACTACCAATTTCCCGCCCCCTCTGCTGCTATTACCCCTACTCCCCAAGTCACCACTAGCCTCACGGCAAATGTTACTGAATTTTTTGCGCGTTAATCTTCATCGCTTTATCAGCCCGTTTCCCGCACAATAGAGGTTTATTAGCCTGATTTTAATTTGCCTATGAAGAACGCACCGACAGCCCGCGTCATTACCCGCTTTGGCGCGGATGTCCTGATTGAAACACCCACTCATCAAGCCTTACGTTGTACTCCCAAACGCAAACTCGAACACATTACCTGCGGCGACTTTGTCACTTGGGAAGAAAACGCTCAGGGTAATGCCACGGTTACTAGCATTTTACCGCGCACGAATGTACTGACTCGCCCTGATTTTCGCGGTAAACCTAAAGCCATTGCTGCCAATATTGATCTAGTGATTATTGTAGTAAGTTGGCGACCTAGTCCTTCATGGGAAATGTTAGACCGCTATTTAGTGGCAACCGAATTACTCCCCGCTAATGCTTTAATCGTCATGAATAAAGCCGATTTAGCAGCGCAATATGCCTCTAGTACTGATTTAGCCTGTTTAGCCGAGTATGAAGCCATTGGCTATCCCGTACTTTATACGCAAGCCCAAGAAGGAATTGGGATTGATGCTTTACGTGAAGCAATTAGTAATCACACTGC
The DNA here is from genome assembly GCA_039797965.1 of Pseudomonadota bacterium. Lineage (GTDB taxonomy): Bacteria > Pseudomonadota > Gammaproteobacteria > Thiotrichales > Thiotrichaceae > Thiofilum. The sequence goes on along the minus strand of JBDKGX010000015.1, from coordinate 6,227 downwards.
GGTCGTGGTTGGGCAATCAGGTGTAGGTAAATCGTCTTTAGCCAATCAACTATTGCCTGATCAAGACATTCGCGTCGGTGAAATTGGTGATACAGGCGAAGGTAGACACACCACGACCAATGCGCGACTTTATAATTTACCCAAGCAGGGATTTTTGATTGATTCGCCTGGGGTGCGGGATTTTTCCTTAAGTGATGTCACTCGTGAGCAATTACAACAAGGTTATCGTGAATTTATGCCTTATCAAATGCAATGTCGCTTTAATAACTGCACTCACGCTCATGAACCAGGTTGCACGATTAAAACAGCCGTAGCTGAGCAACAACTACCCCCCCACCGTTATGAGCGCTATTTGAATCTATTGGCTAGTTTGTGACATGCTAAGTACTTAACCCCAGCACCGCTTGCCACCAATTATATTAATCATGCGACGGGCGGGCTTATTGGATTGTTTAAATTTGAGTCTTATGAAAACAGTTACCTTAATGATTGGGGTCTTTAGCTGGCTGATTGTCACCAGTACTTATGCAAGCACTACCCCCGAACAACGCACTCTATTCCAAACCGCTTATGCTGCCGCGCAACAAGGTAAATTTGATGAAGTGAATAGCTATAGTAGCCCACTCAAAAATTATCCGCTGTTTCCATGGCTGGAGTATGAGTACTTAAAACAAAACTTAAACACAGTATCTCCTGAAAGCGTGGTGTCGTTTACCTCACGACATCCTAATAGTGTCATGAGTGACGATTTATTGGAACGTTGGGCTTATAAGCTTGCCGCTAATAATAATTGGACAGGGATTTTAGACCTCATTCCGCCTGAACATCCTAGCGATGCTTTGCAGTGTTATAGAGCTTTAGCCATAGGACGTTCGGGCAATGTAGAGGCGAGTTTAAAATTAGGTATTGAGATTACTACCCTTGATAAGGGTGGCATGCCAGCCCCTTGTGCGGAAGTCCTAGGCATTATGCGCCAACATAATGCGGTGTCTGATTTGGATTTGTGGAAACGCATTGAATTGGCAATGGAAGATAATCAAGTTACTTTTGCTCAAGCAGTTGCCAAACTGTTACCGACTTCGCAGCAATTAATGGTCGATCGTTGGGCAGAAGTACGTCGAGCCCCCGAAACTGAAGTCCCTAAACTCTTTACTGAACCCGACTCACCTGAGCTCCGTGACTTAATGGTGTATGGCATTAAAAAGCTCATCTCTAAGCAAGAAGCCACCGCCCAAAATCTCTGGTCACAAGCTCAAAGCAAATTTCCATTTAATGGCGCACAAAGTGGCAAAGTTGAAAGCGAGTTGGGTTTATGGGATGCCTATCGCCAAGATACTAGCGCTCTAATGCGCTTACGTAGTATTCCTGATGAGTATCGTACCCAAGACGGTAATGAATGGATGGTACGTATTGCTTTGCGTCAAGATGCTTGGGATGACGTGCTAAAAGCGATTAATAGCATGAAAGGTGACGCTACCTTAGATACCACTTGGCGCTATTGGAAAGCACGAGCACTATCTGCCCTAGGTAAGAATGAGGAAGCCAGTACTTTATTCAATGAGCTAGCTCAGGATGCAACGTTTTATGGCTTTTTAGCCGCTGATCAATTAGGGCAACGTTACAACCCTTTACAAGCCGCCCCGCCTGATCGCACCCAACGGGTTAATGGCATTAAACGGCTGGCGGCTTATGAGCGCTGGCAAGAATGGCTGGCATTAGGCAATCGCGAGATGGCACGTAAAGAGTGGTTTAGACTCGTTAAAGCGATGGATAAAATCGGCGTACAATCAGCCGCCCAATTAGCTAATGAACTGGGCGACCCTAATCTAGCGATTTGGACGGTATCTAAAACGAAAGATTGGAATGCCGTGGATGTACGTTTTCCAGTGTACTTTGAAGATTTGGTCACGCAATCCTCACAGGCTCAAGGAGTTCTTCCTGCCTGGGTCTTAGGGGTTATTCGTCGTGAAAGTGCTTTTGATCAACAAGCACGCTCCTCGGTTAATGCTTTAGGCTTAATGCAATTGATGCCTGCTACAGCTCGTCAAGTGGGTAAACGTTTAGGTCTGACCCTCAATGCTAATGACGACATTTTGCATCCCGCGACTAATGTCGAACTAGGCAGTGCGTATTTAAAAGAAATGCTCAAACGGTTTGATGGGGATTATGCCCGTGCTACCGCCGCGTATAATGCGGGACCGGGGCGTATTCCTAAATGGAAACCTAGTCGCACCTTGCAAGCGGATCAATGGATTGAAAGTATTCCCTTTGAAGAGACGCGCAATTACGTCCAAGCAGTCATGGCTTATACCACTGTGTATGACGCAAAACTTCAGCGCGGTCATGCCTTAAGCCTATCAAGCCGCCTAAAACCGATTGCTATGGATTAAAGTACTGATGTCACAGTTGCCGCATTCTCAACGGGGAGTCGCCTTACTAACCGCTTTAATGGTCATGGCGATTGCCGTGATGATTGCAGCAGCCGTGGTCAGTACTCAACATTACGATGTAAAAATACAGTCTAATATCCAACAATTAGAGCGAGCCTATCAGTACACCAGTGGTATTGAGCAGATGGCGGGGTTATGGCTGCAACGCGATTTAAAACTTAATCAAACCGATAGCTTGCAAGATACATGGGCTACGACCTTACCCGAAATGCCCATTAAAGATGGTGAAACCGTCATAGGTAGTTTTTCAGGACAAATCGAAGATGTACAAGGGTTATTTAATATCAATACCCTGTTGAATGATAAAGACATTCAACAGGATTTAGGGCAAACCTTATTAGATAAGCTACTTAAAGCCCAACAACTTCCTGCCACCTATCGTGTAGCCATCACAGATTGGATGGATAAAAACAGCCAACCGCAAGACAATACTAGTGCTGAAGCTGATTTTTATATGCTAAATGACCCCGCCTATTTTGCAGCTAATCAGCCTTTTACAGATGCGAGCGAATTGGCACTGGTGAGGCTCGATACTGTAGACCCTGAAGCCACCCGAAAAAAACTCAACGAGTTATTAAAGCTAGTCATAGCCCTACCCCGTCCTAAAGACTTTACCAAAATTAATATCAATACCGCGCCAGAAGCCCTATTACGAACCTTAGTACCCAAAGATGCGGAGCTAATTATAAGTACTCGACAAACAATACCTTATGATCAAGACTCATTGAGTAGTTTAATTAGCCAAGGTTCGGAAATGGGTCAAGCCTTTGAATCCTTATTAGTAAATCCAGCATACCTTGCAAAAAAGAAAGATAATCCAAACGGTGAGAAACTGCCACCTGAGCACTTACTTTTGTATTGGACTAATGTTTTCGGTGTCACTTCCAACTATTTTCGGTTAAATGGGCTTATAAAAATCGGGGCGGTACGTCTCAATACAGTGAGTTTATTAGAACGCACTGCGACTGGAGAAATTCATATCTTAATGCGCCGATTTGAGTACACTACGGCACAACCTGCCCAATCGGTAGGATTAGATGCTGAACTCAATTCAATCAACAACACTCAATAATACGACGATTGACAACCATGCTAGTACTTCGCCTTGCTGCGCCAGAAAAACGTGATGTGAATTACGCCTTATTTAGCCGTGATGGTTTAACTGCACCCTGGCAAACCGCTACTTGGGATGATGCACTCAACGTCATTAAAAACAGTCGCCCTATCATTGTGTTGATTCCTAGCCGTGAAGTACTCCTCACTACCGCTACCGTAAAAACTCGCAATCAACGCCAACTGGCGCAAGCTCTGCCTTTCGCGCTCGAAGAGCAACTCCTGCACGACCCCGAATTACAACATTATGTATGGCACAGCATTAATACTGAGGAAGGCTTAAATCAAGTAGCCGTTATTGAACACCAGCGTTTACAGCAATGGCTGGATTTTTTACATCACAATGGGATTGCACCACTGGCTATTTTGCCCGACTTTGCGGCCTTGCCATTGACTGAGGGTCATCAAACCGCATGGTTGACTGATCAAGGCTTATGGGTACGCCAAAGTACTTTGAGTGGTTATTATGCCTCATTAAGTACTTGGTCTTTACAACTGAATCATTGGTTAGGAACTGGTACAGAAGACAATCCCATCCATATACGAGTACTGGAAGGCACTCTCACACTGCCAGAGTCTGATCATTTATTCGTAGCTTATGATTCCTTAGAGCAAGCTCAAGTACTACACCGCGCTGATATACAAAGTACTTTCCCTCTAAACCTCATCAAAGGTTTTAAAACTCAAGCTCACTCGCAACTGACTAATTTATGGCAGAAATGGCAAAGTGTGGCATGGGCAGGCGCGATTACAGGGTTGATGGCTTTAACGTTGCAAGGCTTAGAAATTCGCCAGTTGCAACAAGAAACCGACCAACTACAAGCCGACAATATTGCACAATTTAAACAATTATTCCCACAAGCAGGCGAAGTCGATCCCGCCTTAAACTTAAGCTCACTGATTCAATCAGAGATTAAAAAATCACAAGGTCGCACTCAAAGTACTCATATGCCCTTAAGTGCCTTACCCTTATTAAAAACATTAGCCCAAGTACTCCCCCAACAACCGATTACGTTACAAACGATTAATTGGAATCAGAATAAAATAATCGTACGTTTTACCTCAGAATCCACGGCTGTTATTCCAGAATTAGAAAAATCATTGAGTACGGTATTAAATCGTGAGGTTAGTATTAATTACCAACGGGATGCGAATAAAGTAGTCGGTGATTTTAGTTTAGTAGCGGAGCCCACTGTATGAAAAATTGGTGGTATACACTGGCTTCTCGTGAAAAATTATGGGTCATTTTAGGTGGTATTTTAATTATGGTGACAGTTTTATGGTTTTATGCCATCGCTCCTTTATTAAAATATAAGGCTGAGCTAAATCAAACGCATGAAGAAGCTTTAGCTAATCAAGCAAAAATGACAGAACTGGCTCCTACTATGACTACACAAAGTACTCCCACAGCACCACAAGACCGCACTGCCAATGAAAAACTGGCTTATGTAGTTGAACCATTATTACAGCGTTATCAACTAGATAAACCTGAAATATTAGTCAGTCAAAGTGAAACTGCTACGGGAGCTGTTAACTTGCGTTTGCAAAAAGCCCCCTTTAATCAAATCGCTGCACTATTAGGTGCTTTAGAGTTACATCATAACGCTTATGCGGTGCAATTTAACCTTACGCCGACGGCTGAGTCGGGTTTAGTCAACGCCAATATAACGATACAGCGATGAAAAAAGTACTATTGTTTTTATTGGTAGGTGTAATGAGTTATATCATTAGTTTGATTACACTGGCTCCCTTAAATATTATTTGGTCTTATTTACCCCAATCTGAAACTTTAAAGGTGGGTGCAATCGATGGCTTATTATGGAAAGGTGAAGCTTATAATATCCAAACACCCAATAACCCACCTATCCAAGTACTAAAATGGACACTCCAACCCGAATTATTATTACAAGGGCAAATCGCCTTCAATTGGAGTACTCAAGTACTAGGTGGTTCAGCACAAGGTGTGTGTGGAATTAATTGGCGTACTCATGTGCAATGCCAAACCGCTGAGTTTGAAATGCCTGCTAATGTAGTCAAACAACTAGCTCCCGATTATGCATTTATTCTTCCTGATTTAGCCGGCAATATTCGTGGCAATGCGTTTGATCTCACGTGGACACGCGAAGGTTTGCCTCACTTTACGGGACAAATGAGTTGGGATGATCCTCAAACGTTGACCGGTATGCCGCTGCAACTAGGTAAAGCCTTTAAAATAGCGCTTACGAGTGACGCAGAAGGCATAAAAGGTTTTGGTACCTCGGATAAGGCTCAAATAGATATTACAGGAAGCCAAGCAGCACTCGAGCCTAGCGGACATTACAAAATTGAGACGCTCATTCGTACGACTCCTGACACTCATCCTAATTTAAAAAATGGGCTAGATATGATGTTAGGTCAACCACAAGCTGATGGGACTTATCGACCAGTACTTGAGGGTGATCTTGTGTTACCTACGCTCTTGCAAAATACCCCTAACTAATACCCCTAAACTAGTACAAACGTCTGTTTGAACTCATGCTCATGAGAATCTATATTGCTAAAGACTCTAAAGTACTAGTCATTGATAAAATATATATATTTATTATCAGCCTCTAAGAATTAGTGCCATTAATGGCTAGTTTTTTAAGTTCATTTTAATAAATTTAAGCTAACTTAAAATAAAAT